>NZ_JAXBVE010000017.1:0-105357 GCF_035181445.1 Photorhabdus africana | reverse complement strand
GGCGATAATATCGGTGTAACTTTGCTGTGTACTGTCCATGCCGTGCCCGTCAATCCGCACTTCCCCCTGATTGACATCAAACCCTTTCAACCGGCCCCGCTCCATCAGGGCTTGTCCGGTGGTGAGCGTGGTGCGATGCGCGTTAATGAACCCGCAACCGTTACAGGTGATGCCCGAAGGATTGGCAATAATCACCTCGGCTTTATGCCCGGCCACTTCAATCCAGCCGTTGAGGTGACTGCGGTTATGGCTGTTGACCTCATTGAGGATAACGCTGGCATCCCCTTTGGCTAACCACGGATTGCCCGCCACCATGCCGCCGAGTTGCGTCTGGGTGGCCTGATGGCTGTTATTGAGGATCACCCCCTGTTTATCCACATCAAACTGGCGATAACGATTGTGGGAAACGCCGTCGGCGCCCGGCGTCTGGATATTAACCTGTGGTGTGCCGTTGGCGCTGCGAATGATCGTCGGTTGCTGGCGCCCCGGCGCCTGTCCATCGGCCACAATCGCCGCCTGTGCGGTGAGTGAAATCCCGCCAAGGGCGAACAACACCCCAAACCGTAGCGCAGTGAGTCGGCAACGACGCTGTGGGGAAGAGGGACGACGCGTGCGGCGTCCGGTTCGTCCCCGTCCGGCCCGCGCTATCTCGGCCACCACCATCCACATCTGACGGGCCTGATTAAAGATAATACGATATAACTGCGTGTTCATGACGTTTGCTCCACACAACACTACCCACGGGCAGCTTTGTTATTTGAATTAATACTGCCAATACAGGTTGAAGCCGGCCGTGACCGGGGAGGTTTGGAAACCGGCGGTTTCCGGTACAGACAGGTGAACCTCCGCGGGCGGCGGGGCTAATTGCGCTTCCAGGGCTTGCTGGCGGGCCTGTTGATGAATGAGTTGTTGATCTGCGATATCGGCGGCTTGACTGCCTGAGACTACGCTATAAAAAACCGTTAATACTAAAATACTGCTTTTCATTGACTTTCTATTCCACAATGTCGAAACAGCATTAACCACGAATTTAACTTAGCGATCAATATTTGTGGTTGATTATCAACCGGGCAACTAAAATAGGGAGTTGGTTAAGATAGCAGCAAAAACAAGAGGTTATATGACAAAGCAAAAAACAGGCCAATGTGATTATTTTGTAACGGTATTGTATAAAAAATAGATTAATATTAACCATTTAATAATCAACATTAATAATTTCAAATTAATTTTATTGTTTTATTTTAATAATGTGATTTACATCACATTTATGATGTTTGATTTCAGTATTAAATAACTTTAAAAGTGAATATTGTCGTAAATCTGTGATGGGATGCTACCTTTTATGATTAGGTTAGAGGGTTGCTTTTAGCTCAGTCGGCAGGACAGGCTATGTTATTGCGGTTGGAAGATAACCATTAGACTCCGTAATTAACTCACAGATTGGAAAAAATCATGAAGCCTAATGAGACAAAGATCTCTAGGGAGGATTTATCCATGCCAGTCTTGTTTTTACCTGCCGCTCGATCTGCCAGAAGATCAATTAACCTAAATCCTTTATAATTATATGGGATAAATAGCATGATTTGTTAGCGTCATTCTCCGTAATTGGAGAGCTAAACGTAGTGGCGATTGGGAAGATGATACTATATTTAGAGTTCGCAGAGCATGAACTAAATTAGAGCCGTAAATTTACTTTTCTCACCCTTATTCACCTTGGGAAAGGAGGGACCAATGAAAATATCAATGGGTTAATCAGGCAGTACTTTCCAAAGGGAACCAATTTTAATGAAATCTCTGAGCAGGAAATAGATTTTGTGGTAAACCGATTAAGTAATCGCTCCTGCAAAACTCGGGGTGGTAAAACACCCAATGAATTATTTAAAGGAATACAGATATATTTACTTCCAGAGTAACGATGTTGCACTTATTATGCGAATTTATCCTACACTATTAATAAGGTCATTCAGACTTAATCGTCTTAATAAAAACCTACTTTTTATTTTAAGAAAAATAACTTCCTCACCAAAGCGATTATATACCCTATGGATTTCAAGATGCATCGCGGCGGCAAGGGAGTAAATCCTCGGGAGCATAGCAAACTATGTGACCGGGGTGAGCGAGTGCAGCCAACAAAGAGGCAACTTGAAAGATGACGGGTATAAATTAACTTATAAATCACACTCAGTAATAATCAGTATAAATAATCCAGTTATTCTCTAACAGAACAATGGACTGAGAAATAATAATAATATGAGATACCGAATTATAGTTATACTCAAGAGGCAATTAACCAAATAGGAGAATGAAAATGTCCATATCCCTTGAGTATTTTCAATCTGCAAAATTTGACGGTAATTTATATCTTAAATGTCACGGTGAAATTAGTAACGATACAGAAATAAAATACACCGTAACCAATTCAAACACAAAAGAGATATATGAATGTTATAGTGAAGATAATCAACTCATCTGTTTGACTTCACTTAAACCCGCAAATTATACAATAGAAACTACCATTAAAAAAGATGGTAAAACAATTGCCGCGCTTACACCAGAAGATATAGAAATAAAAGAATCAGACTTTCTATTTGATATCGATAAAAAAATCGATGAGATAGATAAAAACAAAACTGATAATATCAACATTAACCATATACCACTGAAACAGATACCTTCCAAAGAAAACATTATCTCTTTAAAAGGAAACAATGATATCCCAAATAAGAATTTGAAATATAACCTTGAGATTATGTTTTCCCCTGATGGATTTAAAAAATTTAAAATAGAAAAAGATAATTTATTACCTGCTTTTAATTCATATCAACACTCAATAGAGATAAAACCTGTTTTTAATCAAGAAGATTTAGATAAGAAAACCTGGAAAACACCAGAATTCAGTAAATTAACTCATCTTTATAAGATAGATGCTGATATTAATCATGCTGATTTAGTCAAGTTAGCCAATGAACTGGAGAAACTGGATTACGTCGAATTTTGCTCTCTTACGCCGATTTTGAAAGAACTACCGCCACCGCCTTTACTTCTATCCAAAGAGGAAACGATAATTCCTGAATTTGATACTATTCATATCGTTACACCTGATTTTTCACATCTACAGGGATATTTAGACGAACACAGTGGTATGAATATTAGAAAGGCCTGGGATGAAGGTTATAAAGGCAAAGGCGTCACTGTACACCATCTTGATTTTGGCGTTTATAGAAACCATGAAGATTTAGTTGGTAATATTACGGTTATCAACAGCCGCCCAGAAACACAAGATTGTAATCACGGCACAGCAGCCACCGGCTGTATTGCTGCAAAAGATAATAAATTCGGTGTGACGGGTATTGCTCACGAATGTCAATTCCGTTTTTATGACGTCGATGATTTTGATAGAATAATATATAGCTTTTTACCAGGAGATATTATTAGTTTAAATATTCAAACTGTAGCCAATAATAGATATTATCCTTTTACCTATCTCAAATCTAATTGGCAAAGAATAAAAAGTTGTGCTGATGCAGGGGCAATAATTATTTTCGCTTCTGGTAATAGTGGTATTAATTTAGCCTATGACTTCACTTTCCCTAATTATGGCGATCCTGGCGGTATTATGATCGGTGCCTGTACATCAATTAATGGACACAGGTTAGGCTTTTCCAATCATAATCTTCACACCAGTTTAAATTCTTGGGGTGAGAATGTCACAACTACTGGGTATACAAACTTACAGTACCTACCAGGAAATAATAGAAATTATACACGCAGTTATAATGGAACATCCAGTGCTACACCTTTAGTCTCAGGTGCATTAGCGCTTATTCAGTCCTATGCCAAATTAAAGTATCATAAATATCTTAATTGCACTCAAATAGCAACACTGGTTAAAAGTAGTGGTTTTACAATAGGAGAATTACAAGGAATCGGCACACGACCAAATGTCGCAAATGCTTTCAAATTAGTTGATCGCCTGTTTTCTTAATTAAGGTAAATGATTTCAGATTAAAGTAGTGATGCTTTATCAGGGCCACCCGTTATTCTACGGGTGGCCTTATACCCGTCATCTTTCAAGTTGCCTCTTTGTTGGCCGCACTCCCTCACCCCGGTCACATAGTTATCTATGCTCCCGGGGATTCGCTCCCTTGCCGCCGCGGTGCATCTTGAAATCAATAGGGTATATATCAATTAAATAATTAATGCAGTTTCAATCGTGGACGGATAACACGGTTAATTCCGCCAACAAGCATCATCAAGCCAGTTTTAATATAACCATGTAAAGCCACCTGATGCATACGATATAAAGAGATATAGACAGCACGGGCTATACGCCCTTCGATCATCATTGAACCACGCATCAAATTGCCCATCAAGCTACCCACCGTACTGAATTTAGATAATGATACCAATGAACCATGATCTTTGTAGGTATACTCTTTTAACGGTTTATCATGCAACAAGGCAATAATATTATTGTAACAGCGGCTAGCCATTTGATGAGCCGCCTGTGCCCTTGGCGGAACAAAGCCACCTTCCTTCTTCGAGCATGATGCACAATCACCAATGGCAAAAATATGATCATCAAGTGTCGTTTGCAGAGTTGCCTTTACCACTAGCTGATTAATCCGGTTAGTTTCAAGACCGGCAATATCTTTCATAAAATCAGGTGCTTTAATACCGGCAGCCCATACCATGAGATCAGCTTTAATCAGCTCACCTTCTTTAGTATTCAACCCACGTTCATCAGCGCTGGTCACCATAGTTTTGGTTAATACATGAACGCCAAGTTTTGTGAGTTCCTGATGTGCCGCAGCAGAAATACGTGTCGGCAATGCAGGCAAAATTCGTTCCCCTGCTTCGACTAATGTCACGTTCAACGCTTCTGAATTCAGCCCTTCAAAACCATAACTGTTAAGCTGTTTTACCGCATTGTGCAATTCCGCTGATAACTCAACACCTGTCGCACCACCGCCAACGATAGCAATATTAACCTTATCTTGCTGACCACAGTTTGCAGAATATTTAAGAAATAGATTCAACATTTCATTGTGGAAACGGTGAGCCTGTTGTGGGTTATCCAGGAAGATACAGTGCTCTTTCACACCTTGTGTATTAAAATCATTAGATGTACTTCCCAAGGCCATAACTAAAATGTCATAGCTCAATTCACGTTCAGGAACCAATACTTCGTTATATTCATCCCTGATCTCAGTCAAAGTAATTTTTTTGCTATCACGGTGAATATCAGTCAACGTCCCTAATTGGAAACTGAAATAATGGTTACGGGCATGAGCCAGATAACTCAACGCATCAACCCCATCGTCAAGGGAGCCTGTTGCCACTTCATGTAATAACGGCTTCCATAAATGACTTTGGTTACGATCCACCAGCACAATTTCTGCTTTCTTTTTACGACCTAACTTATGCCCCAGACTGGTTGCCAGTTCCAAACCACCAGCACCTCCACCAATGATAACAATTCTCTTCTTTGGTGTTGTCATGACTACTCCACTAAAATGTAAACCAAATGTTATTTAAGGGCAGTAAAATAATACCTTTAAATAACATTTAGTTTTATACCCGTTATCCTTCAAGTTGCCTCTTTGTTGGCTGCGCTCGCTCACCCCGGTCACATAGTTTGCTATGCTCCCGGGGATTCACTCCCTTGCCGTCGCGATCCATCTTGAAATCCATTGGGTATATACAAATAACTGATGTGATAATTACAGAATATCATGACTGGTTAGTGGGTCATACCAAAATTGAACAACATCAAATTCTTTTGAATAAATAAACATCAATCACAAAATTTGTCAATTTATTTTCAGTTGGTTGGATTCAGCTCTTATTTGTTTCATCTTCTTATTTACATAGGAAATAAAATATGCCTCAAAAAAGAGGCCTTAAAAAACCGGATATCAAAGAAATTTCAGGAATGTGACCATGCTATGTATACAAAAAAGCGGGATATTTTCCCGCACAATTAACGCTAAAGGTCATCTATTTGGCAGTAACACAAACACTTTACAAATTACCGTGCGCAATCCTGCCATTGTTCATACAAAGCCGTTAGTGCTTTATTAGCCTGCTGCCAACGTTTTGAATTCTTTAACTCTTTCAGATTGTATTGACCACCTCGATGGTACAATTCTGATAATTTTTCCACTTTGGTCAACGGCAGATTATCAAGCACGCTAACCGCGCCATCACGGTTATTACATATCAAAATCATGTCACAACCTGCATTGAGTGCAGTCTGCCCGCGTTCAACGTAACTTCCCATCATCGCGGCTCCCTCCATAGAGAGATCATCGGAAAATATCACGCCATTAAAGCCCAATTGCTGACGCAACACTGATTTTAACCAGTATGACGATCCGCTGGCGGGATGCTTATCTACCTGAGGATAGATCACATGAGCCGGCATAATCGCATCCAACAAATTGCGCTGGATAAAATCACGAAAAATAGACATATCATGACGACAAATCATTTCCAGCGGGCGATCATCACAAGGAGTTTCTTTATGAGAATCAGCATTAACAGCCCCATGCCCCGGAAAATGTTTACCTGTCGATTTCATTCCGGCAGAATGCATGCCTTTGATAAAATGCTCTGCCATCATCTTGGCTTGTTCAGGGTCTTCATGGAATGAACGCTCACCAATAGCCGCACACTGGTGACCTAAATCCAAAACCGGCGCAAAGCTGATATCGATATCCATAGCAATCATTTCAGACGCCATCAACCAACCCGCCTCTTCCGCCAATTGAGTGCCATTGAAATTGTCACTCAATCCAGCAAAAGATTGAGCTGCCGGTAAACAAGTGAAATCTTCTCGAAAACGCTGAACTCTGCCGCCTTCTTGATCAACAGCAATCACAAGACGATGACGAGAAGCCTTACGAATCTGACGGACTAATTCTCGTAATTGCTCAACATCATAAAAATTGCGGGTAAACAGAATTAATCCGCCCACTAATGGATGTTGCAAAATTTCCTTTTCTTCATTATCCAATTCATAACCGACAACATCTAACATAACCGGACCCATAACATTCCTCGCTTATACCCGTTATCTTTCAAGTTGCCTCTTTGTTGGCTGCGCTCGTTCACCCCGGTCACATCGTTATCTATGCTCCCGGGGATTCTCTCCCTTGCCGTCGCGATGCATCTTGAAATCCATTGGGTATATATTCATATTACTGCAATCAATGCAGCTTAAAACGTTAAACCAAAAGAGAGACGCAACGGTTGTGCTAGTTCTAAAAAGTGTGGATCACCACTCTGTTCCCAGCGCACTTCAAACCACATTAAAATCATGTAATCGACCCAAGGTTGCCAATGTTTAATCTGACGTTCTAAAAGCTTTCGATTCAAATATCCTGATGGCTGGCTACAATAGTAATTCAAAAAATCCTGCTGCTGCGACTCATCCCAATGATTAGTGCGAAACAGTGTCGCTAGCGCAAACCCAATATCGGTATCAATTGCATATTCCCAATCAATGAGTTTCAGCCCCCGATAAGTATTAAGCAAATTACCGTAATGCACATCCATATGAGCAGGTGATAATTTTAGTATTGAAGGCATCGGAGACAACATAAAACGTTTATGTAGCCGCAACCAACAGGGAGTAAGACGCGCTTTATCAATTTGCAACCAATGGCTTTCTAGCTGATGCCTCAATTGAAGCCGGTAACCAAACAGAGGCTGATGGTGCAAAATAGCTAATAATGCCGCCAATTTTTGCAAAAAGTCAGGCTGAGAAAACTCATTTTGCCCAATAATATGACCGGGCAGCCATTCCAACAACAGCCAGTGAGGAACCATTGCTATGACTTGCGGAGCAATTTTTACCTGGCTGAGATGGCGCAGAATGGCGCTTTCACGCTGACGATTAACGCCAAGCTGTTTCCCCTGCTGCCCCTGCCTGCGGCCGACAATATGATATTCACCATTGGTGGCATAATAACTCTCATTCGTCAGCCCACTTAACGGTCTTATCCTCCAATCGTTTACTGCGGTATGCGGCCATTGTTTGCACAATGCCTGCAATAAACAATTATGATTATTTAACGTCACCGTGCCCTGACCAAAGAATCTCGCCCGTCTTTACCAGCATCAGTTGCATGACGATATCACGCTTATCACTGTTACCTGAAACTATGGAATAGAGAACATAATCCGCATTCAAATAACGCGCCAGACCAATCGCTTTACTACGCAATCCCAAACTATCTTCTTCAGATAAGCCCAGAGATTGACGGGCATTTTGCACCTGATTTTGTGGTACTAATTCAAAAACATGCTCGCTACTGACCGCTTGACGCAAAACATCAGTTGCTTGTGTGGTTTGTAATGCACCGTTAGTATTGTTTTTCACTGTATCAACTAATAGTAACTTCCCGTTTTCCAACCCATGAGCCTTAACGAGTTGCTCTACTAATGGTTGCACTGTACTTTCCCAGTCAATCGCGCTCATTTTAGGAGGCTCTGGTACCTTTTCAGATGGTGGTGTCGGTTTTTCCGATGGGGTCACTGGTACAACCGGAGTCGGAGGTTCAGGCTGCTCTGGTGGCAAGGATGGACATCCCGCCAAAAACATAACCGATAGTGCTACAAAAAGAATTCTTCTCATCAACCTATTCCAATTACAGAGTCTTAAAAAAACAGATAAGTTTTTGCTGTGACACCAGCAACATATTATCGGTTCAACTCCAATGATAAATTTGCAGCATTTATACCCGTTATCTTTCAAGTTGCCTCTTTGTTGGCTGCACTCACTCACCCCGGTCACATCGTTATCTATGCTCCCAGGGATTCGCTCCCTTGCCGTCGCGATCCATCTTGAAATCCATAGGGTATATTACAAAATCGAGATATTCGGAGCCAGTTTAGAATAAACATCCCCCCAAATATCTGCCTATGTCTATGAATTTCAGTACTTCACATTGACTTCATCAACAATGGTCCTAAATGACGACCACCAACCAAATGCATATGAATATGATAAACCTCCTGCCTCGCATGGCGATTACAGTTCACAATCAAACGATATCCATCTTCAGCAATGCCTTCTTGTTCAGCAATTTTTGCTGCAACCGTCATCATTCGACCTAATGCTGCTTCATGCTCCGGTTTAACATCGTTCACTGTTGGGATCAGAACATTGGGAATAATCAAAATATGAGTCGGGGCCTGTGGAGAAATATCGCGGAATGCAGTGACTAGATCATCCTGATAAACAATATCAGAAGGTATTTCACGGCGAATAATTTTACTGAAAATAGTTTCTTCTGCCATTACATTTTCCTTATATTCAAAAAATAACAGATATATGAGCGCCTACAAGCCAAAGATTCAAGTTGATAAATCAAATTTTGTCTACATCAACATGAAATAAATTGCAAAAATTCTGTGTGGTCACTTCTGCCAATGCCTCAATACTCACTCCCTTAAGTACAGCCATATATTCCGCAACATCACGCACATAGGCAGGCTGGTTCTCTTTACCACGATGAGGCACAGGTGCAAGATAAGGAGAATCGGTTTCAATCAGAATACGATCCAATGGTACATATCTTGCCGCTTCACGAATCTGCTCCGCATTACGGAAAGTAACAATACCAGAGAATGAAATATAGAAGCCTAAATCCAGTAATTCTCTCGCTGTATCTTTATCTTCGGTAAAACAGTGCAAAACACCACCACATTCTCGCGCCTGTTCTTCACGTAATACCCTCAAAGTATCATCACGGGCACTACGGGTATGAACGATAACAGGCTTGTTGAGTTTGCGCCCGATACGGATATGTTCACGAAATGAGGTTCGCTGTAATTCAGCATTATCCTGTTGATAATAGTAATCCAGCCCAGTTTCACCTAGTGCAACAACTTCATTCCCGGCCGCTAAACGCGCCAACTCATCAAAATTATAACCTTCATCCAAGTTAAGCGGATGAATACCACAGGAAAATACGATATTTTCCCGTTCACCAATGAGGGTTTTCATTTGCTGGAAACCAGGTAGCGTCGTCGCTACTGCCAGCATAAATTTAACCTCCCGATCTGCCGCTTTCGCAACAACATCATCTACATTTTTATGTAGGTTTTCATAATCGAGACAATCGAGATGACAATGCGAATCAACTAACAACATATTTAAACTCGTATACAAAAAGATTTCAGGGTTATGAAATAAACTGTTTTTCCCAATTGAGCAACTGTTCTGCCAGTAACAATTCCCAATTTACGCCCATGACTGAAAGCAACTGATGACGACAAGACATCCAGTCATCAACGCCTTGCAGTAAAACAGCCAGAGTATGCATGGAACTCAATTGATAAATCAGCGTTTGTTGATCCTGATTGATACAATAACGCTGTAACTGCTGTTGCCACTTCACCGCATCAAATAACAAACTGATAAGCCAATGAAGGCGTTGCGGCGCATTTTCATGATTCAGTTGGGGTAAAAGTGACAAAGCATCACGTTTATCCAAAGCCTGTTTAACAGCCTGGCAAAACTGTTCTCGTATCTGCCATTGCTCTGGTTGCAACAATTGTTCTGCTGCTACAGGTGCTCCCTGAGACAGTTTCAACGCTGTCATTGCATCGACCGAAGAAATTAAAGGCAACTGTTTTTGCAACCAGTAAAGGCTACTTTCCGCCTCAGGTACCGGCAGAAAATAGCAAAAACAGCGGCTGCGTAAAGTAGCCAAAAGACTCGACGGCTGCCGACATTCCAGAAGAAAATAGGTATGTTGCGGCGGCTCTTCCAACGTTTTCAATAATGCATTGGCGGCAGCATCTGTCAGACATTCGGTCAAAGGTAACCAGACAATTTTTACCCCACCTTGCTGAGAACGGCTATAGAGCTTTTCCGTAATTTGCCGTACCGCTTCCACACCAACACTGGTTTTACCCTTCTCCGGTGACATAATATGCCAATCAGGATGAGTTTCTGCCATCATCAAGTGACAACTATGGCACTTCCCACAACTTTTCATCCCCTGTCTATTCCGACACATTAACCATCGGCTTAATCCATAGATCAACACATCGGCCCCAGTACCAGCATTAGCATGAACCAATAAAGCATGATGGCCTCGTCCTTGCTGATGAGATTCCACCAACTGACGATAGGCCTGATTAAGCCAAGGATACCAATTCATTAGCCATTTTCCTGCTGCTTTAGCCATTGCCCAAGTACCTGATAAATATCTGCTTGTACTTGCTCTATTGGTTGAGCTGCATCGACGGTCACAATACTCTTATCCTGTGCGGCAAACTCCAAGTAACGGCTGCGCGTACGATCAAAAAAATCTATCGACTCTTTTTCAATTCGGTCTAACTCTCCACGTTCACGGGCACGCAGTAAACCAATTTGAGGAGGAAGATCGAGATAAATAGTCAGGTCAGGACGAAAATCACCCAGCACAGTATCACGTAGCGAAGTCATCAAGTTTTTATCAATACCACGTCCTCCCCCTTGATATGCCTGGGAAGAGAGGTCATGACGATCACCCACAACCCATGTACCGCGGGCCAAAGCAGGTTTAATCACATTTTCGACTAATTGAACTCTGGCTGCATATAACATTAACACCTCTGCTTTATCCGTCAGAGGTTCACCTTCAACACCTTGTTTGATTAACCCACGTAATTTTTCTGCCAGAGGTGTTCCACCCGGTTCACGGGTAAAAATTAAATTCTGAATACCGTGCTGCTGCAATATTTCAACGACTGTTTTCATCGCTGACGTTTTTCCCGCACCTTCCAGCCCTTCAATAACAATAAATTTGCTGTTCATTTGTCCTGTTTTAACCTCTGACGGTAAATATTTACCGCCTTGTTATGCGCAGCCAGATTGGTTGTAAAAGTATGACCACCTTTGCCATTCGCCACAAAATAGAGCAATTCGGTTTTTGCCGGGTGTGCAGCCGCTTTTATAGAAGCAAGGCCAGGCATTGCAATCGGTGTAGGTGGCAGACCATTAATCATATAAGTATTGTAGGGCGTTAATGTTGTTAAATCTTTACGAAAAATAGTGCCTGTATATTTTTCACCTAAACCATAAATCACTGTCGGATCAGTTTGAAGTCGCATATTCAACCGTAAACGATTAATAAATACAGAAGCAATTTTTGTCCGCTCAGCCTCAACACCGGTCTCTTTTTCAATAATCGACGCCATAATCAACATTTCATAAGCATTCTTATAGGGCAGATTTTTGTCGCGACCTTCCCATTCCTCTTCCAGCGTCATTTTCATCTGTCGATATGCTCGTTTCAGCAATGCTACATCGCTTGTGCCTGCCGTATAGTGATAGGTATCAGGATAAAGCCACCCTTCCAGAGTATCTGTATCTTTAATATCGAGTATTTCAGCCAATTCCTGAGCATCTTTATTATCCAATTCATGTTTAAGATATTCAGATTGCTGTAGTATTTTCCACCAGTCAGATAAACGGCTACCTTCAACAAAACGGACCGTAAATTGCGCTTCTTTACCACTAGAGAATAGTTGCAACATTTCCCGTAAAGTCATTTCTCGTGTTAATGGGTAAGTTCCCGCCTTGAACTCGGCAAGTTTTGGCTCCAACCTTAATAACCAAGGGAAAATATGACTATCTTCAATCAGGTTATCCCGAACCAGTAACGCTTCCAAACCATGACGACCAATACCTGCTGGCAGGGTAAATATTCGATCCTGTTTAATTGTTAGTGTTTGATCTGCAAATTTTTCAACTTTTTCATAGCCAGCATAGAGTAATATTGCTGCCGTAATGACAATCAAAGACAATAGGGCAAAAAGGCGTTTTTTCCATTTCATCAATTAATCTAATCACTTAAACACATTGTTCACTTAAACACAGTTCACTTTAATACATCGTGAATTACAACTTCAAACATTCAGGAAGCAAATACTCATACAGTTCCCTTGACTGATATTTCCATCTGGGCTGATTTTCATGAACTTGAATTTCTCTGACAGGTATCATTGGCATTAAAGAATTACAGACCATCACCTCATCTGCATCAGCCAATGTTTCGGGATAACAGCTTATACAAGAAAAGTGATAATCGCTTTCCGATAATAACGCGATTATTCTTTCCCGCATCACACCTTCGATACCACAGCCTCGTAAGTCAGGAGTATACACATCTTTTCCTTTACGCCAGAAAATGTTTGCAGTACAGCATTCAACCAGCAAGCCATCAGTATCAAGTACCAGAGCTTCATCAGTATTTGATTTTTCGATAAATGTTTTAATCAATATCTGTTCTAATCGATTAAGGTGTTTAATTCCGGCAAGATAGGGATTTATTCCCATCGGTACCGGACTGAGCACCATAGATAAACCTTTCTGACGCTGTTTCAAATATTTATCGGGATAAGGACTCAGAGACAATATCTGATTAGATTGCGTAAACCCCTGAGCACTATAGCCACGCCCTCCGGTTCCACGGGAAATAATAACTTTAAGTACACCTTGTTCAGTCGTGGAGACAATCTGTCTTATATGGCTTTCAAGCTGTTGCCAATCAGGTTGTGGAAGATATAACCTTTCAACGCCCTTTTGTAATCTTTGGATATGTAGCGACAGCAAAGCGGCCTGCCCCTGTTCTATTTTTACTGTTGTGAAGCAACCATCACCGAATTGAACTGAACGATCATTGGCAGGTAAATAGTCGCACCGCTCCCCATTAATCCAATACATATAATTTTGTTCTTAATTACTCAAAAAAGGCATTTCAATGCAATTTATCAACAAACAATATCATAGTATATCGCTGATACGAGTGCAAAAATGTCCATGATTCTTGCCACAAAAAAGCTCCAATAATTATTAACTATTGGAGCTCTCTATACTATCGCCTTAAAGTAGGAATTCAACCGTATTTTTCTGTAATATCAAGCTCTACCTGTTAATCAGGTTTAATCTTACGGAAAATCAGTGAGCCGTTAGTGCCACCGAAACCGAAAGAATTACACAATGCATATTCCATCCCTTCTACCTTACGGGACTCATTTGGCACGAAATCCAGACGGCAGTTCTCATCCTGGTTTTCCAGGTTGATAGTCGGCGGAACAACTTGATCACGTAATGCCAGGATAGTGAAAATAGATTCAACCGCCCCCGCAGCACCCAACAAATGACCCGTCATTGATTTGGTGGAACTCACTAAAACATCAGTACCTTCACCAAATACTGACTCCACTGCATGGGCTTCCGCTAAGTCCCCAGCAAATGTTGAAGTACCGTGAGCATTAATATATCCCACTTGCTTAGTAGTGATACCGGCATCTTTCAGAGCATTTTCCATCGCCAACGCAGCACCTGCACCATTTTCTGGTGGTGACGTCATATGATAAGCATCGCTGCTCATGCCAAAGCCAACGATTTCTGCGTAAATTTTCGCACCACGTCTCTTCGCATGCTCATACTCTTCCAGTACCAAGATACCTGCGCCATCCCCCAGAACAAAGCCATCGCGCTCTTTATCCCACGGACGACTTGCACCTTGTGGATTATCGTTACGGGTAGATAAAGCTCGGGCAGCACCAAAACCACCAACCCCCAGAGGAGTACTGGCTTTTTCTGCACCACCGGCCAGCATAATGTCAGCATCATTATAAGCAATAATACGGGCTGCATGACCAATATTATGTACACCTGACGTACATGCTGTGGCGATAGAAATACTTGGGCCACGCAAACCGTAAATAATACTCAGATGACCTGCTACCATGTTTACGATCGTAGAAGGTACGAAGAATGGGCTGATCTTACGAGGACCACTCGCCACCAACGCCCCGTGATTTTCTTCAATCAGACCCAAACCACCAATACCAGAACCAATAGCAGCACCAAAACGACTAGCATTGGCTTCTGTTACTTCAATTCCAGAATCTTCAATGGCTTGCACACCAGCTGCAATACCATATTGAATGAAATCATCCATTTTTCGTGCATCCTTGCGCGAAATATTGAAATCTTCATGATTAAAATCTTTAACCAGACCAGCAAACTTAGTTGCATGGTGACTGGTGTCAAAATGGTCAATAAGGCTGATACCACTCTGTCCGGCACAAACAGCTTTCCAAGAAGATTCAGCTGTATTACCGACAGGAGATAACATGCCTAGTCCGGTCACAACTACTCGACGCTTAGACACGCTTATCCTCCAGGGAGGGAAATTATTTAGGGCAGAAACATAGGCGGTCGAATGACCGCCTAGGTGTGTTCACTTATTCGCTTTGGTTCTGGACGTAATCAATAGCTGCCTGAACTG
Organism: Photorhabdus africana; assembly: GCF_035181445.1. Lineage (NCBI taxonomy): Bacteria > Pseudomonadati > Pseudomonadota > Gammaproteobacteria > Enterobacterales > Morganellaceae > Photorhabdus > Photorhabdus africana. The sequence continues at coordinate 90,055 of NZ_JAXBVE010000017.1, read as the reverse complement.
TAGTGATCTTTTCTGCTTCTTCATCTGGAATTTCGATATCGAACTCTTCTTCCAGAGCCATTACCAGCTCAACTGTGTCAAGAGAATCAGCGCCCAAGTCATCTACAAAAGAAGCTGAATTAATAACTTCTTCCTCTTTAACACCAAGTTGTTCAACGATGATTTTTTTAACGCGTTCTTCAATAGTGCTCATGCTATTAAATTTCCTATCAAAATTCGCTTTCGCGATGGTTTTCGTAGTTTATAAAATACAGGAAAAGATGCAACCCAATCCCGGCTGGTCGAACCACAAATCTTGCTCTATTTTGCGTTATTTGACACAAAAAATGCAACTGGTTCGCTCATTTTTTAGTTCATATACATGCCGCCATTGACATGTAATGTTTCGCCTGTGATGTAAGCCGCTTCATCAGAAGCAAAGAAAGCCACAGCACTAGCAATTTCTTTCACATCCCCAAGCCGCTTAGCGGGGATATCATTCGAAAAGTTCGCCAACTGCTCCTCTGGCAACGCTTTTAGCATATCAGTTTCAATAAGCCCTGGCGCAACAACGTTAACAGTAATACCACGGGAAATCACTTCGCGAGCCAATGTTTTACTGAAACCAACAAGCCCCGCTTTCGCCGCTGCATAGCTTGCCTGCCCAACGTTCCCCATCGATCCAACAACAGAACCAATAGAGATGATACGACCATAACGTTTTTTTATCATGAAGCGCATTGCCGCTTTTGTCATACGGAAAACGGATGAAAGATTAGTGTCAATAACATGCTGCCACTCATCATCCTTTATGCGCATCACCAGGTTATCACCGGTGATACCTGCATTATTCACTAAAATGTCAAGCCCGCCACACTCTGTTCGGATGGTAGACATAAGCTGTTCAATCGATTCCGGATCAGTGACATTCAGTACAAAACCTTTACCTTTTTCACCGAGGTAAGCACTGATGACTTCAGCGCCTTTATCGCTTGTTGCTGTACCAATGATATAGGCTCCACGCTCTGCTAATAGCTCAGCAGTTGCACGGCCTATCCCACGGCTAGCACCTGTTACTAATGCAATCTTTCCATCTAATCTCATATTGCCCTCAATTATTTTCCAATGCAGTTATTAGTGAAGCTGTGTCATTAACTGCTGCTGCGCTTACGGTATTGACAATTCGTTTAGTTAAACCTGTCAAAACTCTACCTGGCCCTATTTCTAATAGCTGCCCAACACCCTGCCCAGTGATAAATTCGACTGTTTCTCTCCAACGGACAGGGTTATAGAGTTGTCGTACCAGTGCATGACGGATAGCTTCAGCAGACTGTTCTATTTTCACATCAACATTATTTACCACCGGGAACTGAGGATGGCTAAATTCAATTCCTTCCAAAACAGCTGCCAGCCTATCTGCGGCAGGTTTCATCAGTGCACAATGCGACGGTACACTGACTGCCAAAGGCAACGCGCGTTTCGCACCTGCGGCTTTACATGCATCACCAGCACGCTCTACCGCCTCTTTCTCACCCGCAATAACAACCTGACCAGGTGAGTTAAAGTTAACAGGAGAAACAATTTGCCCCTGAGCAACTTCTTTACAGGCACGATCAATGGATTCATTATCTAAACCAATAATGACATACATTGCACCAGTGCCTTCAGGTACAGCTTCTTGCATCAATTTGCCACGCAGTTCAACAAGTCTAATTGCTTGTTTGAAATCAATGACACCGGCACAAACCAGTGCGGAATATTCACCAAGGCTATGTCCAGCCATCAGTGATGGTGCTTTTCCACCTTTTTCCTGCCAAGCCCGCCAAATAGCAACCGATGCGGCCAACAACGCGGGTTGAGTTTGCCATGTTTTGTTCAGTTCTTCTTCTGGCCCCTGTTGAACCAGAGCCCAGAGATCATATCCCAGCACATCAGACGCTTCAGCGAAAGTTTGCTCGACAACCGGGAACGCTGTAGCCAAATCGGCCAACATACCAAGGTCTTGAGAACCCTGACCAGGAAATACCATTGCAAATTCAGACATAGACATGTTCATCTTCCTGTCAAATTAAAAACGTATCAGTGCTGAACCCCAAGTAAGGCCACCACCAAAAGCCTCAATTAAGATTAACTGACCACGCTTAATCCGGCCATCGCGTACTGCTTCATCAAATGCTGTGGGTACCGATGCCGCAGAAGTATTACCGTAACGATCCAGCGTTACTACTACTTTATCCATTGTCATATTTAATTTTTTAGCTGTCGCCGCGATAATACGCAAATTAGCCTGATGAGGTACCAGCCAATCCAACTCACTATATGGTAAGTTATTTGCTTCTAAAGTCTCATCAACTATGTTAGCCAATTCACGGACTGCAATCTTAAATACTTCATTACCGATCATACTAGCATACGCGGGTTCTTTTAGATTCTGACGCTCCTGATAAGGCAATACCAGCAATTCACCATAGCTACCGTTTGCATGAAGGTGAGTTGAAAGAATTCCTGGCTCATTAGAAGCCCCTACCACCATAGCACCCGCACCATCGCCAAACAGGACAAGTGTTCCGCGATCTTCTGGATCAAGTGTTCTGGTAATAGAATCAGAACCAATAACCAATGCATGTTTTGCTACACCGGTTTTAATAAACTTATCAGCAATACTCAGTGCATAAACAAAACCAGAACAAGCAGCAGAAATATCAAAAGCTGCTGAATTTTGGGTACCCAACATGTGCTGAATTTGGCACGCCGAACTGGGGAAAGCATGGGTGGATGAAGCTGTTGCAACAATGATTAAATCAATCTGCTCTTTATCAATGCCCGACATTTCAATTGCTTTCTTTGCAGCCCGGAACCCCATAACCGCAACAGTTTCATCATCAGTAGCAATACGACGTTCGCGGACACCTGTACGGGTAACAATCCACTCATCAGAAGTATCCACCATTTCTTCTAAATCAGCATTAGTACGCACTTGCGCAGGCAGATAACTACCTGTACCTAAAATTTTTGTATACATGTATGTTCAGTCACTCTTGGGTAATGCTGTTTCCAGGCGTGCAGCAATTCTATCAGGAACCTGCCTTTCAACGGCCTGAACAGCCTGTTCGATTGCGGCTTTAAACGCATGCTCATTAGCCGCCCCATGGCTTTTGATTACAATTCCATATAATCCTAACAGACATGCGCCATTATACTGGTCAGGGTTCAGGTGACCGAAGCGTTTTGTCATCCGTTTTTGTAGCCACTTCTTGACTATTTTCAACAACCAGGAAAACTTTTTCTTTTGTCCATCCGATGATTTAAGCAGGGATAAGATAACTCTGATCGCCCCTTCCATCGTTTTTAACGTCACGTTACCTGCGAAGCCGTCACATACCAATACATCACTCTTACCTGTCAGTAATTCGTCACCTTCCAGATAACCAATGTAATTTATCGTCGGAATGTTCTTTAAAATAGTGGCGGCTTCGCGGATATTATCCAGCCCTTTACTCTCTTCCGTACCAATGTTAAGCAATGCTACCGCAGGATTAACCACCCCCACGACTTCCTCGGCCATCACTGAACCCATAATGGCGAATTGTACCAACATGCGGCTATCGCAATTAACATTGGCACCTAAATCCAATACGACAGTTTGCCGCTGTTTCAGGTTTGGCAACACGGTCATCAAAGCAGGTCTTTCAATGCCTTCTATTGATTTTAGCATCACTTTAGATAACCCCATCAATACTCCGGTATTTCCTGCGCTGATACACGCCTGCGCTTCACCTGATTTCACTAAATCCAGGGCAATACGCATTGACGTTCCTCGGCTATTACGAATCGCTTGCGACGGTTTCGCATCATTAGCCACAATCCGTTCAGCAGGAACCAATTGTAAACGACTGAGCAACTCAGTATCACTATTTACAAGTATCGGAGAAATGATATCGGGGATTCCGACCAGCAATAATTTAAGTCTAGGGTTAGACGCCAGTGCCTGCAATGCAGCAGGCACCGTAACGCGAGGACCAAAGTCCCCGCTCATGGCATCTAACGCTAAAGTCAGATTAGTCAAGGTATTAACTTGCTAATGACTGGCGGAGATTATTTGTTGATGACTTTGCGGCCACGGTAGTAGCCATCAGCAGTCACATGATGACGCAGGTGAGTTTCACCAGAAGTTTTATCTACAGATAGTAATGGTGCAGTCAGTGCATCATGAGAACGACGCATACCACGTTTAGAACGAGTTGGTTTATTCTGTTGTACGGCCATTGACCTTACTCCTTAAGTACTTTTCTTTAAGCTGGCTAATACGGCAAATGGGTTTGGTTTTTCAGCCTCTAGAGGTAATTCACCAAACACCATGTCCGCTTCGGACACTTCACAGTGTTCAGAATCATGTACCGGAACCACCGGCAGAGAAAGAATTATTTCATCTTCAATCATTGCCAGCAAATCTATTTCGCCAAATTCGTTAACGTCAATTGGCTCATACTCTTCCGGTAATGCTTCAGCCTGTTCATCATTGACGACCGGGCTAAAACAATATGTTATGTGAACGTGATGGCTGAAATTACCGCCACAACGCTGACATTCAAGCGTAACATCCACCTCGGAATGCCCACGCACAACCGCCAGACGTTGGTTATCTATCTGAAACGATAAAACGCTGTCTACATCATTGTCCACGCTAACCACAGATTCCGCGATACGCAAAACTTGCTCAGGTGAATAACTACCTGCGTAGTCTAATCGTTTCTGAGCTGCGCGAAGCGCATCAATGGTCAGGGGTAATTTTACCTTTTGCATAAGGCGCGCATATTATCTTTGTAATGAGATATAGTCAAAGAAAAAGGCCACACATCTGCACCTTTCCGCCAAATATTCGCTTATTAAGCTGTACCTAGTTTAAAATGCCTGCAATTATTTCGCCATGTCTTTTGGAAAAATTATGACACAAATCATTTTAGCTTCCACATCAGCTTACCGCCGCATGTTACTGGAAAAACTTCGTTTGCCCTTTATATGTGCAGCTCCTAATACTGATGAAACACCTCGAATGAATGAAAATGCAGAACAGCTCGTTATGCGTTTGGCACAAGCCAAGGCACAGGCATTACAAACAAAATATTCTCAGCATTTGATTATTGGTTCTGATCAAGTTTGTGTTATTAATGGCGAAATCACTGGCAAGCCCCACAGTTTCGAAAATGCATTTAAACAATTACGACAAGCCAGTGGTCATTGCGTCACCTTTTATACCGGCATTTCTCTCTTTAACAGCAAAACAGGAATAACCGATACCCGTTGTGAATTATTCAATGTCTATTTTAGAGAGCTGGCTGATGATGAAATCTGGGCTTATTTAACTGCGGAAAACCCGCTTAATTGTGCCGGAAGCTTTAAAAGCGAAGGGTTAGGAATCACTTTATTTGAACGACTTGAAGGGAAAGATCCGAATACGCTGATAGGTTTACCATTAATTACATTGACTGAATTATTAATCCGCCAGGGGGTAAACCCACTGACGGCGATAGGTTAATTACTGTGATTCTGACGTAGCGTGTTTATACAATAGCGCAATTGCTCATCCATCGGTGCTTCAAGACGTAATGTCTCCCCCGTCGAGGGATGAGTAAATTTTATCGCACTGGCATGCAAGAATAGTCGGTTAAGACCCGTATCTGACAGTTGCGAATCAAAAACTTTATCCCCATAGCGATCATCAAAAGCGATCGGATTCCCAGCATATTGAGTATGAACACGGATTTGATGAGTCCGACCCGTTACCGGACTGGCTTTCACTAACGTTGCATTGGCAAAACGCTCTTCTACTTTAAAACGCGTTTCAGAAGGCTTACCACCTTCACTGTTTACTTTAACAATCCGCTCACCACTTTGCAGGATATTTTTCAGCAATGGAGCCTGAACAACCTTACAATGTGATTGCCATTGTCCTCGTACTAAAGCCAGATAATCTTTCTGCATCTGTTTAAGGCGTAATTGCTCGTGCAAGGCCCGTAAAGCTGAGCGTTTTTTAGCAATTAACAAAACGCCAGAGGTATCACGATCTAAACGATGCACTAATTCGAGGAATTTTGCTTCTGGACGCAAAACCCGTAATCCTTCAATAACACCAAAACTTAAACCACTACCGCCATGAACGGCTGTACCAGAAGGTTTATTGAGCACCAGAATATGGTCATCTTCATATAAGATACAATCGTTTAATGCAGCGACTTTATCCAGTTTAGCTGAAACTGGCGCTTCTTGCCGTTCTGCAACCCGAACCGGCGGAATTCTGACAACATCTCCCGCAGACAATTTATACTCAGGTTTTACCCTGCCTTTATTTACCCGGACTTCCCCCTTACGCACAATCCGGTAAATCATACTCTTAGGAACACCCTTCAAACGCGCTAATAAAAAATTATCAACTCGCTGTCCAGCTTCATCGTCATCAATAGTGACAAATTGTACAACTTGATTATTCGTTTTCATGATAGCAATTTTAATTATCACTCAAGCAGAGTGCTACTCATTTTTAAATATGTGTAAAAATCACGCACGCTTTGCGGTTGTTACCTTCCCTACTTTAAGATAAAGATTAAATATTAACTATTTCTTCCTATTTCATCAGAAAAACCGCTTAAAGGCATAAAGTCACCTTGCTATCACCCCAACAGCAATGGAATAATGAGTAGCCACCATCAGTTTTTTAATCCTGAATGGCGAAGTTAAACGTTTGTTCTTCATTTGATTGCACAAAAACGCAGCAATGGCGTAAGACGTACTGGGAAATCAAATAATTAGCGGGCTACGGGTAGCAGATTACTGGAATCGGATCAAATCAGCTTCATTTATATTTGCAGATTATTCCTAGAAAAGGGTACTGTTTTCTAAGTGAAAATTCAGACCTACCGAAAATATGCGTCTCTATACAAACGACAACCGGGAGGTTGGCGGATTTGTAAAAGACACGAGACCATCGGTTACCAGTCGCTCATCTATATTTGCCCGTAGCTCTATAACTAATGTAAAAAATAATGAGTAAGTTACAATGAAAAGAATGCTAATCAACGCAACTCAGCAAGAAGAGTTGCGTGTTGCTCTGGTTGACGGGCAACGTCTTTATGATTTGGATATCGAAAGCCCAGGACACGAGCAAAAAAAAGCAAATATCTACAAAGGTAAAATCACCCGAATTGAACCTAGTCTGGAAGCTGCTTTTGTTGACTACGGCGCTGAACGGCATGGTTTCCTTCCTATTAAAGAAATCGCCCGCGAATATTTTCCCAATAACTACCATCCTCACGGTCGCCCTAATATCAAAGATGTTTTAAGGGAAGGCCAGGAAGTTATCGTTCAAGTCGATAAAGAAGAACGTGGTAATAAAGGGGCCGCCTTAACCACTTTTATCAGTCTGGCGGGCAGTTATCTGGTACTTATGCCTAATAACCCTCGCGCGGGCGGTATTTCCCGCCGTATCGAAGGAGATGACCGCACAGAGCTGAAAGAAGCTTTAGCATCGTTAGAAGTGCCAGAAGGAATGGGACTGATCGTCCGCACTGCGGGTGTCGGTAAGTCCGCAGAAGCCCTACAGTGGGATTTATCATTCCGCCTTAAACACTGGGAAGCGATCAAAAAAGCCGCCGAAAATCGCTCTGCTCCCTTCTTAATCCATCAAGAAAGCAATGTTATCGTCCGTGCTTTCCGCGACTATTTGCGCCCAGACATCGGTGAAATCCTAATCGACAATCCCAAGGTTCTCGATCTGGCACGGCAACATATCACCGCACTTGGCCGCCCGGATTTCACCAGTAAAATTAAGCTGTATAGTGGTGAGGTTCCCCTGTTCAGCCATTATCAGATTGAATCACAGATTGAATCTGCATTTCAGCGTGAAGTTCGCCTGCCATCAGGCGGCTCCGTGGTTATCGATACCACAGAAGCATTAACTGCGATCGATATTAACTCTTCCCGTGCAACACGCGGAGGAGATATCGAAGAGACGGCTTTTAATACCAACCTTGAAGCAGCGGATGAAATTGCCCGTCAATTACGCCTGCGTGACCTTGGTGGTTTGATTGTTATCGATTTTATCGATATGACACCAGTACGTCATCAACGTGAAGTGGAAAACCGCCTACGTGATGCTGTTCGTCAGGATCGTGCTCGTATCCAAATTGGCCGTATTTCCCGCTTTGGTCTATTGGAAATGTCCCGTCAGCGCCTGAGCCCATCACTCGGTGAATCCAGCCACCACGTTTGCCCACGCTGTAGCGGCACAGGGACTATTCGTGACAATGAATCCCTGTCTCTATCCATTTTGCGTCTGATTGAAGAAGAGGCACTGAAAGAGAACACGCATCAAGTCCATGCTATTGTTCCAGTACAAATCGCCTCATATCTACTGAACGAAAAGCGCCAGGCAGTCAGTGCAATTGAGCGCCGTCAGGGAGATGTTGGCGTAGTGATCGTGCCTAACGATCAAATGCAGACGCCTCACTTCTCTGTTCTACGTGTGCGTAAGGGTGAGGAAATTTCTGCACTGAGCTATCTGCTTCCTCAATTTCATGAAGCAGGAGCGATAAATCCTCAAGAAGATGTTCAACCTGAACGTAAGCGTCCTGAGCAGCCCGCTATTTCTGCTTTTGCTTTGCCAGCCGATACTCCAGCACAGCAACCATCACATAAAGCAAAAGAGAAAAAGCCAAACCACACTGCTCAGACTATAACGGAACAACCGGGTCTCTTAAGCCGCTTCTTGACTGCTTTGAAAAAAATGTTCAGTACAGAAGCAGAAGAAGAAAAACCGACACAGAAAAAAGAGAACAAATTATCCGGTCATGATAACCGTCGCTCCTCTGAACGACGCAATCAACGCCGCCAAAATTCACGTAAAGATCGTGATGATAATAATCTGCGTGATGAACAACGTAATAACCGTGATCGTGACGAACAACGGAAAAATCGTAATACTCAACAGAAAAATGGCACTCAAGATAACAACGTGACGATAGACACTGCTGCTCATGAAACCCAACAGCAGCAACGTCGCGAACAACGTGCAGAACGTCAACGCCGTCGTCAGGAAGAAAAACGCCAGCAGCAACTTGAACCCCAGAAGCCAGAAGTCGTTGAAAATGAGGTTGAAGAACGTCTACCGGTTATACCACGTCGCCAACGTCGTCAGCTTGAACAAAAAATTCGCATCATAGATGAAGTGAAAGAAGTGACAACTGTCGCCTCGCTGCCCGTATCTGTTGTTACCGAAGAGCAATTACCAGTACCTGTTGAAATACCGCTAGAAACAGCTCAGCCGCAACAATTGACTGAAAATAAAGAGCAACAAGATAATGTTATGCCACGCCGCTCTCGTCGCTCACCTCGTCATTTGCGCGTTAGTGGTCAGCGCCGCCGCCGTTACCGCGATGAGAGAAATCTACTTCAATCACCGGCACCATTATCTATGGCTGTTGCATCACCAGAAATGGCTTCCGGTAAAGTTTGGGTTCGCTATCCGGTGGTTCCGATTTCCATAGAAATACCTGAGGAAATTTCTATGATCGAACAGCAAGAACAGCAAAATGAGGTATTACCAGCAATAGCAGCAGAAACAGTACCCGCAATCATCGTTGTTGCAGAATCTGAACACACCATCATTGAATCTCCTAAGGTAGCAGAGACGCCAGCAGCTCACCAGAATGGAATCAAATCTGCAATAGGCATTACAGAACAAAATGACATTGTTCTACAGCAAACTGAATCAAGGTCAGCTATTGAACTGGTTGCAATAACACCGATTATTCCTGAATTTGAGCAGCAATCTGAAGCAGAAGAAGACATTGTTGTTTCTGAACACACTGTTATTTCTAAAGAAATTGCAGCAGTGATGATTATTGAAGAGAGTAAAGAGGAAATGGTTAAACAACCTGTTGCTATTATAGCCAAAGTTCATCATTCTTATGCGCCGATGACCAAAGCGCCAGCCCCTGAGATGATTGAAAAACCTATTGTTATCAGCGAATGGCAACGGCCTTTTTCTCATTTTGAAGGGAAAGGGGGAGCTGGGGGCCATTCAGCCACTAATGCAGCTACTTCACCAATGGCTAAACCGCAATTCTTTGAATAAACAACATTATTTAATATTAGCAGAATGGCTCTTTTTAGGGAGCCATTTTTTTTGCTACTAACCCCACAAAAATACTCACCGTTAATTTTATTCTATCCACATAAGGGTTAGTTTAAACAGTCATTACCGTGACCCTGTTCAATTAATTATCATTCGATTTCTTATTTAACCAGGAGCATAACCTATGAAACCGTGGCTTATTTTTGGTGCAGGTAGTGGCATTGGACGTCATCTCGTGACTGTCGCACTGCAACAAAAACGTCCCGTCATTGCGCTTATCCGCAATTTTCAGCAGGCTACTGAACTGAGTGCTTTAGGTGTCAAAGTGATACAAGGTGATGCCTGTAATGCTGAAGATGTTGAAAAAACGGTACAACATGTAAGTTCAGAAGCAATCGTCTTTTCTACTATTGGTGGAATTGATTCAGATCTCTTTGGCAATATGACTATCATTGATACTATTGAGAAAACTGAAATAACACGTATGTTACTCGTTACCTCAATAGGCTGTGGCGAAGGTTGGAAAACCCTGTCACCCAGAGCTAAATCATTGTTTGGTCAATCTGTCAGACGTAAATCAATGGCAGAAAGCTACCTTCAAACAAGTTCCTTGAATTACACAATTATTCGTCCAGGAGGCTTAACGGATAAACCGGGAACAGGCCATTGCCAAAGATATCAGCATGAAATTCATGGTGCGGTTAGTCGCCAAGATGTTGCACATCAACTGGCAACTATGGCAGAAGAAGAATCTTCATATCAGCAGATTTATACCCTAGTTGATCCAGAGCTTAAACCTGATTGGGCTGTTGCGTAGTCGGTAAGAATAACCACGCATTCATGCGTGGTTATCTAATGATGCTATTTGAGTTCACCCATTGTTTTAAGCTTTTTAGACAATTCACGACGCTCTTTAGAAAGATCCGCATTTTTAATTATATGATCATCTATACGGTCTTCATAATCACTTCTCATATTCATAATGATGCTCTGAATATCCTCAATTGACATACCAGGTTTGATGTATTCGCTCAAGTTATCAAGCAATAAAACACGCTTCTGGTTATCACGTATTTTCTTTTCATTGTCTACAATTTCACGCTGCAACTTATTCTTACGACGAAACATACGTACAAACTCCAGCACATTGTGGAATGACGGCTTATTTACGTTGTCCATTTTCATACCTTTCTTTAACTCAAACGTACAGATTATCCAATTGGACTACACAATACAGCTTAAAGACATTAATAGACAAGTTAGTTTCCGTTCTTTATTGATTTTAATTGATTACATAAACCTGCTAGCTTCCTGATGAAGAGTTCGGCATATTGCTTTAATTGCAAGCAATTGATTAATATCTGATTAATGCGGGTGAATAATGCAGAGCCAATCTTTTACCCGCAAAAGCACCGTTTTTACTCCCCTCAGCTCTTCCTTCCAACGCCCAAATACAATGATCGTTGATCACCATAATCTCCGCAGTTATTAAACCCTATGGATTTCAAGATACATCGCGACAGCAAGGGAGTGAATCCCCGGGAGCATAGGTAACTATGTGACCGGGGTGAGCGAGTGCAGCCAACAAAGAGGCAACTTGAAGGATAACGGGTATAAAATAAACTAAACCCATAACTGAAAATACACACAGAGTACCAATTACTGCCTGTATTATATGCACCACGGTGTTCATCAATATGCTTACTATCTTCATTGATCTAACCCTACAGAGAATTCATCAAATATTTCATTAAATAAATTAAATTTGACATATTCACCTCGTTTATTTTCTCAATACTTCAATGCATGCTGCGGTAGGCAGGTCAATATTGTCAAGGGTAAATGGCCTTAAAACACACAATTTTTTATTCCAAGTACCCAAAATGTTAATAATCCGCTTCCAATCGCGGAACAGAAAGTAGGAAAACCTGTAGACAATATTGATTGCAATTACCTAGATTCTCTAAGATAGTAAGCAACGATTATCTCTATTTTATGTTTATGGCAAAAATGTCATCCATTCTTTGAAAAAGCAGAAAAAACAAACAATTAACATCATTGGACATTGAACAACAGTGAAAAATAGTAGCGAACAACCCACTTTCTACATCCACGACTACGAAACTTTTGGTCAACATCCGGCCTTAGACAGACCGGCTCAATTTGCTGGTGTTCGTACTGATATGGATTTCAATATTATTGAAGAGCCATTAGTTATTTACTGTTCACCTGCTGATGATTATCTGCCGCAACCAGAAGCTGTCATGATTACAGGTATTACGCCTCAAATTGCATTAGAAAAAGGGGTCAATGAAGCGGAATTTGCCCGCCAGATTCATAATGTATTCAGTGTACCGAACAGTTGTATCCTCGGTTATAATAATATTCGGTTTGATGATGAAGTCAGCCGGAATATTTTTTACCGCAATTTTTATGATCCATACGCTTATAGTTGGCAAAAAGGTAATTCCCGTTGGGATTTACTTGATGTATTACGTGCCTGTTATGCCTTGCGCCCCGAAGGTATTGTCTGGCCAGAGAATGAAGATGGTCTGCCTAGCTTTAAATTAGAACATCTGACCAAGGCAAATGGCGTTGAACATTCACATGCTCACGATGCTATGTCCGATGTCTACGCCACAATCGCAATGGCAAAATTACTCAAAGAAGTACAGCCAAGGATGTTCAATTATTTCTTTCAGTTAAGAAATAAGCAGAAAATTAGCGCCCTCATCGATATTCCCCAAATGAAACCGCTGGTTCATGTTTCCGGGATGTTTGGCGCTGCTCGCAGTAACCTCAGTTTGGTTGCACCTCTTGCCTGGCATCCAGTAAATCAGAATGCCGTTATTATGTGCGATTTAGCTGGAGATATTTCACCATTATTGGAACTGGATGCAGATGCATTGCGTGAACGTCTATATACCCGCCATGATGAATTGCAGCCAGATCAACCACCAGTCCCGATAAAACTGGTTCATATTAATAAGTGCCCGATAGTCGCCCCCGATAATACTTTGCGAACAGAAGACGCTGAGCGTATCGGTTTGGATCGTAATTATTGTGAAAGAAATCTGGCTATTCTGCGAAATAATCCACAAATCAGAGAAAAAGTTGTAGCGCTATTTGCAGAGGCAGAACCTTTCCCTGAATCCAATAATGTTGATGCTAAGCTGTATGATGGCTTTTTTAGCAGTGCCGATAAAGCAGCAATGAATATTATCCGTGAGACACTGCCCCAAAATTTACCTGCACTCGATCTGACTTTTCAGGACTCTCGGATTAAAACGCTGTTATTCCGCTATAGAGCCAGAAACTACCCTAATACTCTGACCTATGATGAACAACAACACTGGTTACGTCATCGTCAAGATGTCTTAACTCAAGATAAGCTCAGTGAGTATATATTTATCATTGAGCAGTTCTTCATTGAACACCAAGGCAATGAAGAAAAATGTCGTCAGCTTAAAGCACTCATGGAGTATGCAGTGCAACTGGCTGGATAATTAAACGGGTAGTGAATAAATATAAAACGGCGAGTCATATATACTCGCCTTTCTGATAAGAGTAACTTTCTCATCCATTTTTACACTTAGTACTAACATAGCATTGTCACTACTGAGAATATTGACATTAAGATCCTTCGCCCCAATTTTTTAGCTTGGATGTTTTTCCAATTCCTGGGTTGAGAGTATTAGTAGGATCGGACATCCGATAAAAAGCCTTAAGTTGAGGTTTAGCCTGATATAGATGACCCACATTATGCTCTGCGGGATATTCCGCTCCTCGTTTATCAAGCAGCTCTATCATTCTTTCTTTCAATGCCTGTACGTCCACCCCTTTTTTCACAATGTAATCCTGATGAAACACGTAGCACATAAAATGTCCGCAATAAAGTTTATGTACCAATACATCATCAAACTCTGGGGGTAATTGTTCAAACCATTCACGATCATTGCGGCGCAGAGCGATATCAAGTGACAGGATATTCTCTACTTCGTTGCTATGCACCGCTTGATAACGGATCGCTGAACCACCAGCGGAAAAACGATGCAAGAACGCTTTAGCACCTTCCTCCGGCGTACAAGCAAAGCAATCCCCTTCCACCCGGCTAAAATAGTCTTCCAACCAGCTTCTAGCTTCTTCAACCCCATCACCTGACATTTTTAATATCAAATGGTGCTCAAAACGATTACGATATTCTTTCAAACGTTTAGGCAGGTGGGAAGGAAGTAAGCGACTTAATCCCTGCATAATGCGATCGATAAGATTGGTAGGCAAGAATGGAATTCGGTTGAAAATAGCGTCCATTCTCCCTTTCAAGGTAAAATAAGCCGGCATCTTGTCAGTACCAAGCTTATCAATCATGATGAAAGTATCTTTACCGTAAGTTTCCGCAACATCGAAAATATCCCGGTGCATATATTCACCCGCTACAGGTAAATTATGAAAATTTGCTAATATATGACGACGCAATTCCGTCAATACGCCAGTTTGGTTGGTACCGATATAAAATACTTGAGACAAAGGCTCTGCCGGAAAAGTATCGAGCCTGACAGCAAACACAACCAACTTACCCGCACAACCTGAAGCTTCGAATAAACGGCGCTCGTCAGAATTGAAACGAGATGGAGTATCAGCATCTACGTCACGTACTCGTTGGACATAGTCATGATCAGATGCTTTACGCTGACCCCGCTCTATATCCTGATCACTGTAACGCCGTTCTTCCAGACAAGAGAGAATCTCTTCTGGTGTTTCTCCCAAATAGATACCCAGATGATTAATCAATTCTGGCTTACCACACTCATTAACACGTCCATACAATGCCATTTCAGTGTAAGCCGGCCCACGATGAACTAAAGAACCTCCAGAGTTATTACAGATGCCCCCAATCACGGAAGCGCCAATGCAGGAAGAACCGATAACTGAATGAGGTTCACGTCCCAGCGGCTTGAGCGCACGTTCAAGTTGCCATAATGTACTGCCAGGTAACGCAACTACCTGATTACACTGTTTTAACATCTGAATTTTATTCATGCGCAGCGTGCTAATAATCACTATGTCACGATCGTAATCCTTACCATTTGGGGTAGAACCTTCGGTTATACCCGTGTTAGCCGCCTGCATTAAGATGATTTTATCTGCTTCAACGCAGACCTTAAACACACGCCACTGTTCCACCAGCGAGCCGGGAAATACAACAGCTAAAGCGTCTCCCTTGCCGGAGCGAAAGCCTTTACGATAACGTTCAGTTTTATGGGGAGCCGTCAGGATATGAGATTTACCGACAATATTGGTCAGGGTAGTCATGAGTTGCTGATTTTGAGAGGTCTTTGCATCATTCATAGTCTCTTCCTTAATATACAATCACCTCTCAGAGCATAGATTGTTTTTCTCCGTTTACCGTTGAAATTTTGCTTATCTGTAAGCGACCTCGCTGTTTTTTTTCTTAAGCTCCTTTTCCTTAACTATTACGGTAAAATTAGCAACATAGTAAGAATAATGGCGCCAAATTCGGCGCCATTATTCTTTTGCTAAATATTAAACCATTTCAGAACATTGAGGCATCGGCTGACGGAAGCGACGGGTCAGGAATACCATATAAACCAGACCAATTGCTCCCCAAGTTAGCCCCAATTCCATAGAACTTTGCTCCAGATTCATCCATAGTACGCTAACAGTACAAGCACCTATCACAGGTAATATCAAGAAATTAATAGTATCTTTTAATGTACGGTTACGACGTTCACGGATATAGAATTGAGAAATGACTGATAAGTTTACAAAGGTGAACGCTATCAACGCACCAAAGTTAATCAGAGCTGTTGCAGTAACCAGATCAAAGGTAATCGCAGATAACCCTATGGTGCCTACCAGCAATACGTTGATTACCGGAGTCCGCCATTTTGGATGAACATAGCCAAATATTTTCTCAGGAAATACACCATCGCGCCCCATAACATAGAGTAAACGGGAAACCCCCGCGTGAGCCGCCATACCAGAAGCCAAAACAGTGACACAAGAGAACACCAAAATAATAGATTGGAACAGAGTACCTGCTACATACAGCATAATTTCTGGCTGAGATTCATCTGGGTTCTTGAACCGTGAAATATCCGGAAAATAGAGCTGCAAGAAATAAGAAACCGCAATGAAGATAACACCACCGATTAATACTGTCAGGAAAATCGCTTTCGGAATCACCTTACCAGCATTCGGCGTCTCTTCGGACAACGAACTAATGCCATCAAACCCTAGAAATGAAAAGCATAAAATCGTCGCCCCAGTAATCATTGGGATTAAATGGGCATCCTCAGAAACGAATGGTTTCGCATTCCATAACGTTCCTACTCCTTCTCCGTTGTACACACCGTGGATCAGTAAACCCACAAATACAACCATAATGGCCACCTGAACAATAACAATACCCGTGTTGAGATTAGCAACAACGTTAATGCCACGCAGGTTAAAAGCTGTCATCAGTAATGCAAAACCCACAACGAAGATCCACGGATCTACGCTAGGAAAAATGGCCTGAAGATAAATTTTCGCTAATAAGACATTAATCATCGGCATGAACATATAGTCCAATAGCGATGACCAACCCACCATAAAGCCAACATGCGGACTAATGGATTTTTGTGCATAAGTATATGCAGATCCAGCAGATGGGAAACGTTTTACCAACTTCCCGTAGCTTACGGCGGTAAACAGAATTGCGATCAAAGCAATAGCGTAGGATGTCGCTACATGACCGTCAGTCAAACCAGAAACAATGCCGAAAGTATCAAAGATAGTCATAGGTTGCAGATAAGCAAGACCCATCATCACTACCTGAACCAAGGTCAGTGTTTTTCTGAGCTGAACACGATTGTTAGCACCCGTCTGGTTGGTGCCTAGAGTGATTACAGTATTATGAGACATGAGCGAAACCTCCCATAACTCCGATTCGTGTTATAACACTACTAAATCGACAGTTACTGGGAAGACTTCGCTTCTGCCTATAGGCAGTAGAATTAGAGGCTGGATTATATGCAGAGCTCAATGCTCCATAGTCATCGATGCAGCAGCATGTGCCGATTGGCACAAGTGCGAAAGGAAATAATTGCTCCATATTAGCGTTCCTCATTACGGCAACCGACTCTCGTTGCGGTTGATCGTGGGCCAATTATCTATCCGGCTCAGAGTCCGGCCTCTGGTATAGTAAAAAATAAGTCAAGGCAAAAAAAATAACCGACACATATAAACGCATCAGTTATTTTCCAGTGGGCGAATTCTGCACTTGAAGACCTGAAATAGCAATACTCGCCGCACTAAAAGTTCATTATTTTTTACCACACTCATCGATGACGCTATGGAATTTTACGGTGTCATATACATTTCTTTGACATATACCCGTTATCTTTCAAGTTGCCTCTTGGTTGGCTGCACTCGTTCACCCCGGTCACATAGTTACTATGCTCCCGGGGATTCACTCCCTTGCCATCGCGAAGCATCTTGAAATCCATAGGGTATAGTTAGTTAGAACGCATTATCAAAAGTCGTAATTGATACCAATGTTATAACGACGGCCATCCAAGACTATATCATGGGTGTCTTCAGTCACTTGTTTTTCAAAGACATTATATACCCCCCCTACCAAGCGTAAACCTTCAGCCAGATAATAGCTGACACCAATATCCACAAAGGTATAAGACGGTGTTCCCGTCCCCATAGAGGTACGTGATAAATAATTCGACGTTTTACCACGGTAGTTAACACGGGTCCAAGCTTGCATTTCTGGTGAAGCCTGCCAGTTTAAGGTGGCATTCGCCATATGTTTAGGCATCTTATTCAACGGCTTCCCTTTGAAGTTACCGCTCTTTTGCTCAGAATCAGTATACGTATAGTTTGCAGCCAATACCCAGTTATCAACAATATCCCAGTTCATCGTCGCTTCTACACCACGCATATTGGCTTTATCAATGTTCACACGGTCACTGATAAATTTATAAGCAGTGCCATCAATAACACATTTGCCCTGAGATTTACCACTTGGATCGGTACAACGACGTAATTCAGTAATTTTGTCTTTAAATTCGGTGTTGAATATTGTTAAACCGACATTAAAGTTATCCCGATTGTTCCAGATAACACCAATTTCCTGATTGAAGCTCTTCTCCGGTTTCAAATCCGGATTACCGACGATAATCGCTGGATCACCACCGCCACCCGTAATCTGCCCCCAATTAGATGCCGCCTGACGTAATTCTGGTGAACGATATCCTGTAGAAACGCCACCTTTAATCGTCCATTGTTCATCAACATGCCATACACCGTACAAACGTGGAGTCCAGTGGTCACCGAAGTTTTCGTCTTTATCCATACGGATACCACCGGTCAGAGCAAAGTCATTGGTCATTTGCCATTCATCTTCAGCAAATAACGCCCAACTCCAACGGTTCAGCTTATTGATATTTTTAGCAGAAGCTAATTGATTCCCGCCATCGCGTAAATCTTCATAACGATACTGACCACCTATGCTCAATGAATGATCATCCAACATAAATACTGTATGGGTATTGAACAGGTTATCGTAATATTTCATATCACGACCAGGGTTACGTGATTCATCACGCTGGAAGTACGTTGTCGACGTTCCAAAATCGTAAACGCCATTATGAGTGACAGAATAATTATTTCTTTTATATCGACTTTCGCTATTACCTGGAGATCGCCAACTACTTGTTTTTGTTTTCCCTACAGTAGAATCACGATCTTGCTCATAACGTCCCGCTTCAAAATCAAAAGTATTCTGCTCATCGGGAGTGAAAGAGAAAGTGGCTGAACCATTACGCATTTCCTGTTTGTTAAAACCACCGATAAATTTATCTTCATTACGGTGAGAATACAGGCCGCTCACTTTCAGCCCTAATAATCCATCAATAATTGGACCTGAAGTATACACACTACTCTGATGACTATTACCTGATTTAGAACGCTCCTGCAAAGTGCCATCAGCGCGGAAGCTGGTTTTCCACTCTTTCTGTGCCTTACGGGTAATGATGTTAATCACCCCGCCCATCGCATCAGAACCATAAAGAGAAGACATAGGACCACGAACAACCTCGATACGTTCTATCGCGGCCAATGGCGGCAGCCACCCCTGTTCAATCCCCGAATTATCACGGTTTGGACGAGTACCACGGGTATCAACACGCTTACCATCAACCAGAATCATTGTATATTGAGACGCCATACCGCGAATACTGATATCACTGCTGCTAGCACCACCTGTAACAACGACACCCGGTACATCTTTCAGTGCATCAGTCACATCACGATAAGCCTTAGTTTCCAATTGCTCACGGCTCACCACAGAAATAGACGCTGGCGCATCTTCAATTTTCTGTTGAAAACCTGCTGCCGTAGTGACAAGAATAGTGTCATTACTACTACTAGCCGCAAAAACTGAGCCAGATGAGATTGTAGCAATAATACCTAACGCGATTTTTCTTTTATTAAAAACACCCATTCCCGATTCTCCAAGAGATATATACCCGTCATCTTTCAAGTTGCCTCTTTGTTAGCTGCACTCACTCACCCCGGTCACATAGTTATCTATGCTCCCGGGGATTCGCTCCCTTGCCGCCGCGATGCATCTTGAAATCCATAGGGTATAATTACACTTTATTTATCTATAAATTTATCTATAAAAATGGATAATCAACATGTGCTCAAATAACGAGGATAAAATATTTACCTCTGTGTAGTTTTATTATTTTATAAGTTAAAATGAATTCTCACTCACTAGCTTTGAAACCAACCCATCAACTAATACCTGAGGAATGCCCTGAGAACAACGTTCAATTCTGCCTTTGACACCATAAACCTGTGCCAGACTATCTGGCGTAATAACCTGCTCAGGAATTCCCTCGGCAATTAAATGCCCTTTTTGCAACATTAATACATGGTTACCATGACGCAAAGCGATATTAATATCATGCACAACGACCACAGTAATCATATTCCGCCGATAAGTTTCTTGTGCCACCAACGCCATTACGTGATATTGATAATTTAAATCCAGCGCACTAAGTGGTTCATCTAATAATAATAATGTTGGTTTACGAATTAACGACTGTGCCAATCCGACTAATTGTTTTTGACCGCCAGATAACTGATCTAAATAACATAACGCCAGGTGCTCAATCCCCAACTGACGTAACAACAACATCACTTCTTCTTCACTGGTTTCAGAATGACGCCCTCCGGATGCCCGTTGAGCAACGATAATCGACTCCAATACATGCAAATGAACACCAGCAGGTAAGCTCTGTGGTAAATAAACCACATTTTCCGATCGCTGGACAAAACTCATCTTCATCAAATCTTGACCATCAAGCCAAAGCTGACCTCTTGCACGATTTAAGCCCGCCAAAGAACGCAAAAGTGTTGATTTACCGCTACCATTTGGCCCCAACAATACTGTAATTTTCCCACGAGGCAACGGAGCAACATTCAAATTTTCAATAACTGAATGTTTCGGATAACCCGCAAAAAAATTGCTAATGGTTAATCCCGGGCTCATATGTTCCCCCTATGGCGTAAAATTATACTAAGGAAGAATGGAACCCCAACTAACGCAGTAACGATCCCAACAGGAATAACAACACCTGGGATCAGGTTCTTCGAGGCGATGGACGCCATAGAGAGCACCAGTGCACCAATTAGAGCACTGGCTGGCAAATAGAAACGATGATCTTCACCAAACATCATGCGGGCAATATGTGGCGCAATTAAACCGATAAAGGCAATTGGCCCAACAAATGCAACTGCTAAAGCGGCAAGAATACTGATACGCAATAATGTCCCCAAGCGCAGACGACGAACATCAATACCAAAACTGATTGCACGATCCTCACCCAATCGCAGCGCTGTCAGTTTCCAAGAATTCATCATTGAAATAGGAAAAACGGCTGCAAACACCAACAACATAACACCCAGTTTTATCCAGGTTGCTCTGGCAAGACTGCCCATTGTCCAGAGCACCAGCCCCTGAAGGGTATCTTCCGTTGCAATAAACTGCATCATGGAAACCAATGCTTCAAAGGTAAAGACCAATGCAATACCAAATAATACGACCCCAGACGTAGCAACGCGTGTCCAACGAGTGATCGTATCCAGTACCAATGCAGCCAACAAAGCGAAAATGAAAGCATTCGCAGAGATGAACCATTGATCAGGCACGCCTGGAATACCAATACCAGATACAATCGCCAACGCAGCACCAAATGCAGCCGCTTGAGCAACCCCTAAAGTAGAGGGGCTGGCTAGTGGGTTATTTAAGATCGTCTGCATTTCCGCGCCAGCCAGCCCAAGAGACAAGCCAATCACTACCGCCATCAAGGCATAGGGTAAACGGATATCCCAAACAATTACCCGTGTACCCGCATCCACACTCTCTGGCGACACTAAAGTCTGCCAGAGAGAGGACAAAGATAAACCTGATGGCCCTATCGTAAAATCTAATACCAGTGAAATACCAATAATCAGCACGATGAATACCATCATCACAATACGGCGGTGTAAAATATATCGGTAATGAACTTTTACACTGCTGTCATCTAATTGTTGTTTCACCATTGGCATCGGCTCGGTAGTGGCACTCATTATTCCCGTTACCTGACTTACTGATTACTTTTCACTGACCCAATAAACCCCTGATGGATCAACTGCCAGGAATTTACTGTGTAATTCATTCAGTGTCTTCTGTGGATCTAAATCTGCAAATTGCTTAGGATAGAACCATTTAGCAAATACCTGAGTCGCTACCACATTATAGGGAGAGTTGTAGTAGTTATGCCAAATCGCATAATCTCTGCCCTCTTTAACCGCAGTCAACGAGCTAATACCTTTACGTTCAGTCATTTGTTTCAAACTGGCTTTTGCTAGTTCAGGCGTAGATTGCGCTCCCAGTTTTACACCAGGTTCATTACTGTCTGGTGCTTTCGCCCCACTAGCAATGTAAATATAAGGGTCAACTGCAATAATTTTTTCGAGGTTCATATTACCAAGTGCGCCTGGCAGAACACCTTTAGCAATGTTTTTACCACCGGCTAAATCGATAAAGTTACCCATATTGCCATCACCGGCAGTCGCACAGCAGTCTTCAAAAGCACCCGCTCTCAAATCGATAAATACGGTTGGTTTTTTCCCTTCCGGGATTTTATTGGTGATATCAGTCACCAGTTTTACATTTTTCTCGTAAAAATCGGCATATTCTGCCGCTTGTTTTTCACGATTTAATACCTTACCTAACATACGAATGCTCGGCAGCGTGTTCTTTAACGGCTCAGTACGAAAATCGACAAATACAACCGGAACACCAGCCTTTTCAAGTTGGGCGACCAATTCGCTGTCTTTACCAGGGCCATGACCAGACAAGCCAAAAATGGCGATATCCGGGTTGAGAGTTAATACTTTTTCAGAACTGACACTCTCAGCACTGGTGTTACCAATCAAAGGAACCTTATCAATCTCAGGGAATTTAGCTTTATAGACGGCGTAAGACTGTGGGTCCAGTTTGCGGAAATCACCTTGCCAACCCGCAATACGGGCCAGTGGTTTATCACCTTCAAGTAAAGCGATAGCGTGGAACAAACGGCCTTCGCCCAACAAAATACGATTTACATTCTCAGGAACTTCAACAGTACGACCAACGATATCGGTGACCGTTTCAGCCCATGATGCGAAGCTTGCCATAACTGCCGAACCCGCTAACAGGCCGACACTGATACTCTTTGCTATGGATCGAGACATAAATTTCATTTTGTTAGCCCTTTCATATTAATAATTATGGCACTAACAATAGGACAAATGAGAATACTTATCAATATGATCTACACAAATTTTGGTAAATTACGTGATTAATTGTATGAATTAACACTATGAAAAATAAAAAATACCTATTTGATCACAAAACGGAGGTATCCTTTTAATTTCTTATCAAAAATGGCTTATCTACTCAAATAAATAAAACATTAAGATAATAATAAATTAATCGTGAATCGAATTAAAAAAACCATAAAACCAAGCCAGTAGGAATTTTTTCAACGATTTCTACCGGCCTGTTAATCACAATATTAACGTATTTACATTCACTGATCCGCGATATCAGGAAATTTCATCTCGCTATATTTGATAAAGTGAGTTTTCCTAGCTAATTTGTAACCAAACCAAATCAACAGGAAGAGTGGAATACCAATATAAGTTGCAGTTACACCATACCAGTCAATTTTATCTTGTAGAAATGCCTGATAATTCTGTCCTAATGTGATGGTTAGACACAAAACAAACGCAAAGATTGGGCCAACCGGGAAAAATCCTGAAAGATAAGGTAATTTACTTAAATCCAACCCCTGAGCGACATAACCACGGCGGAAACGATAATGGCTAATAGCAATCCCCAACCATGCAATAAAACCAGTCATCCCAGAAGTATTCAACAACCACAGATAGACGTTCTGGTTACCGTACATTGAACTGAGGAAACACAGCGCAGCAACCACCGTTGTTGCATACAAGGCATTACGCGGTACACCACCTTTGGATAATTTGCCAAAAATCCTCGGTGCTTTACCCTCTTTTGCCAATGTGAACAACATACGAGTCGATGCATACATACCTGAATTACCCGCAGACAACACAGCCGTCAAAATAACCGCATTCATCATAGCTGCGGCGGATAACAAACCCGCATTTTCAAATACCAACGTAAACGGACTAACACTGATATCACCGACCTCATTACGCAGTAGGCTTGGATCAGTATAAGGAATAATCAGACTGATAATCAGGATCGCAAAAATATAGAATAGCAGAATACGCCAGAATACCTTACGTACGGCACTGGGAACATTTTTTGCCGGATCTTTTGACTCACCCGCCGCAATGCCAATTAGCTCAGTTCCCTGGAAAGAAAACCCAACTATCATTGCCACGCCAATCATGGCAGAGAAACCACCGGCAAAAGGTGCATCACCAACAGTCCAGTTATGCCATCCAGCACCTTCTGCCCCTTTCATGATGCCGGCTATCATCAGTAATCCGACCACAATAAAAACAATAACCGTGCTGACTTTAATTAAAGAGAACCAGTATTCAGCTTCACCAAATCCTTTCACTGAAATAAAATTCAGTAGGAAAATCAGCGCGAGGAATAGCGCACTCCAGATCCAACCCGGCATATCCGGCAGCCAATAACCCATAACCAATTGGGCAGCAACTAAATCCACCGCGATAGTCACCGCCCAGTTGTACCAGTAGTTCCAACCCAGAGCAAAACCAAACCCTTCTTCAACATATTTGGAACCGTAAGTTGAGAAAGAACCGGAAACCGGCATATAAGCGGCCAGTTCACCCAAACTGGTCATCAGGAAATAAACCATCAAGCCAATTAATGCATAGGAAAGTAATGCTCCGCCAGGCCCTGCCTGTGAAACTGTCGCACCTGAAGCCACGAATAACCCAGTGCCGATTGATCCGCCAACCGCAATCATCGCCAGATGCCGAGCTTTCAATTCACGTCGCAAATGTTGCGTTGCTGGTTTCCGGGAAACACTTTTTTGTTGTTGAGACATTCTGTTCCTATTAGCTGCGAATAAATCTGATGGCGGATTGTAACAAATCCTCACTATCAAAATAGCGAGGAAGCGCTGTTATAAGATACCTTCATAATTTAGAGAAAATTATAAGTAACACAGCTAATTTTGGATTTTAAACAGAACGTCAAATTTACCGGCAGTAACTGAGCAATTTTTGCAGTGCGATAGACATATGCTTTTGCCGATGATGAATCAGGTACAATGTTCTGAAAAGTCTTAATTCTGGCACTTTTAACTCCAGTAAAGTACGATTTTGCAATTGCTCTGCAACGACTCGTCTGGACAAGCAACTGATGCCCATACCAAATTTGACCGCATGTTTTATCGCTTCAGAATTTCCCAATTCCATCAGAATCTTGAACCCAGGTAAATGGACAAACAACAGATGATCCAGCACTTCTCTTGTACCCGATCCCCTCTCCCTTAATATCCATGATGCCTTAACTAAATCATCCAATTTTAGATCCTGTTTAGCTAGCGGATTTTCAGGAGAAGAAAAAACAACCAACTCATCCTCCATCCATAGCTGAGTTATCAACTCAGGACTATGACAGGAACCTTCTATCAAACCAAGATCAACACGGAATTCCAGCACAGAATTGATGACATCCTGCGTATTACTGATATTTAACTCTAGTGGCGTATCAGGAAAATCCTGACGATAATTTGCCAGCATTTCCGGCAACATATAATTACCAATGGTACTACTGGCAGCGATACGTAACGCTCCTAACTCCTGTTTGAATAACTGCTGAATTTCCCCTGCTTGCTCTAGCAATGCCAACGCCTTGGGATAGAGTAGACGGCCATGTTCATTCGTCACCAACCGCTTTCCTACTCGATCAAAAAGCTGTACGCCAAGTTGGCTCTCCAGATCCGTTAATGAAGCACTCACTGCGGACTGAGATAGTGCCAATTGCTGAGAGGCTTGCGTCGTTGAACCGCTTTTCAATACCTCAGTAAAAACTTCCAACTGCCTCAATGTGATGTGCATATTGCCCCGCAAAATATGGTGTCAGTCAAAGTTAGCTTGTTTTAATTTTATACGGCAATAGACAACTTAACAAAAATCCACTTTCTTACCAATTTTTTAGATTATATATAAAAATATTATCAATTTTAATGATAAGACGGTCTGCTATATGCTTATGTTTAAAACATATAAGAAAAGTGAGAAATATCTATGTCTGACATTGGTGCCAAAAAATTCAGCAAACAATCATCTATTCCCGGTATGAAATTAATACTTGGATTAATATTAGCGGCAATACTTACTGCAATTTCAATATATGCCGGAAATATTCCTTGGTTTATTAATATGGGACTGGGCACATTAACACTGGCGATCCTTGCAGGGATCATTGTCGGTAATACTGTCTATCCTTTACTCAAACCTTATTGTGATGAGGGTATTCATTTCTCAAAACATTATCTTCTGCGGGCAGGTATTATTCTTTATGGCTTCCGTTTGACATTTCAACAAATTGCCGATGTTGGCATTACCGGCCTTCTGATTGATGCTGCTATGTTGTCTTCCACTTTCTTTATTGCAATTTGGCTAGGCAAATCACTCTTTGGATTAGATCAGCAAACGGTCATATTGATTGGTGCCGGCAGCAGTATCTGCGGTGCAGCCGCTATTATGGCAACAGCGCCGGTAGTGAATGCCCCTGCCAGTAAAGTTGCTGTTGCGGTATCGACAATTGTCATCTTTGGCACCATCGCTATTTTCATTTATCCGTGGTTTTATCAACTCAATGAGCACTATCAGTGGTTACCACTTACTCAGGAAACTTTCGGCATCTTTACTGGTTCCACCCTTCACGAAGTTGCTCAAGTTGTTGCTGTTGGGCATGCTATTAGCGATCAAACGGAAAACGTAGCCGTTATCAGTAAAATGATCAGGGTTATGATGTTGGCGCCATTCCTGTTGTTATTATCCCGTTACATTAGCTGTGCCTACACTAAAAATGGCAGAAACCATCAGCAAAAAACACCAATGACTATCCCCTGGTTTGCGGTGATTTTTATTGCAATGGCGGGTTTTAATTCTTTCAATTTACTACCTGCCGCAATAGTTAATTCTCTGATTAATATTGATACTATTATGCTTACTATGGCAATGGGGGCGCTGGGTTTAACTACTCATGTGAGTGCCATCCGTCAGGCCGGATTTAAACCCATTTTATTAGCTCTCATTTTGTTTGTATGGCTGATGGCGGGTGGTCTTTTGATAAATCTTGGCATTCAACATCTGTTTGGCTGATCAGAATCCACTCGGAGAAATTTTATTTCAGCAACATATATACCCGATGGAACGGATATAACCTTCCGTTCTTAAGGTGCATTGAATGATTAAACAATGCCATAATGACGTAAAGTAAGTAAGGAGAAAAATATGAAATTTGTTGGAGCACATGTCAGCGCTGCCGGCGGAGTTGATCAAGCGGTTATCCGGGCGCACGAACTAAAAGCTAGCGCCTTTGCCCTATTTACAAAAAATCAGCGCCAGTGGCATGCTCCACATTTAGCCGCTGACGTTATCGATAAATTTAAAGAAAACTGTGAACGTTATGGATATGGTAGCCGACAAATTCTCCCTCACGACAGCTATCTGATTAATCTTGGTCACCCAGAAATTGAAGCACTGGAAAAATCCCGACTGGCTTTTATTGATGAGATGCAACGTTGCGAACAATTAGGGATCGATTTATTGAACTTCCATCCTGGCAGCCATCTTAATAAAGTGGATGTGGATAAATGCCTGGCGCGTATTGCGGAATCTATCAATATTGCTCTCAATAAAACCCAGGGAGTCACTGCTGTTATCGAAAATACGGCAGGTCAAGGCACTAATCTGGGTTTTAAATTTGAACATCTGGCAGCAATTATTGATGGAGTTGAAGATAAAAACCGAGTGGGTGTCTGTATTGATACCTGCCACGCCTTTGCTGCTGGCTACGATTTACGTACAGACGATGTTTGTGAACAAACTTTTCAACAGTTTGAAAAAATTGTTGGCTTTCAATATTTATGCGGAATGCATTTAAACGATGCCAAAAGTGCATTCGCCAGCCGTGTTGACCGACATCATAGCCTGGGAGAAGGAAATATTGGTAAAACACCTTTCAGTTATATTATGAAAGATGCTCGTTTTGATGGTATTCCACTCATCCTTGAAACAATAAACCCAGATATTTGGCCGCAAGAAATTGCCTGGCTGAAATTACAACAAAATTAATGATTCTTTAATTAACGCATTATCTAACGGGTATCAGTTCAACTTTAGCCATCATGGCCGCTAACTCAGGACGATTGCTGATACCCACATTAGGCTGGCTAACGGCAAGTGCAGATACAGCGGTCGCCAATCGCAACGTATGTTCACTGGATTCCCGCATCAGCAAACCATAAACCAAGCCCCCAACCATTGAATCACCAGCCCCAACAGTGCTGACGACTTTACAATGTGGTGGTTTCGCCAACCATGCTCCAGACGCATTAACCCATAATGCCCCCTGCTCACCCAAGGATATGACAACATGAGCAATTCCCTGATCCCTAAGTTGATGTGCCGCTATGATGATATCGGATAACTCAGGTAACAGACGCCCCGCCCATACTTCAAGCTCATGGCGATTCGGCTTCACTAGCCAAGGGGATGCTTTTAACCCTGCAACCAATGCTTCTCGGCTGCTGTCAAAAATAATGCAGGGACAAAGCTGACGTAAACAGGCCATCCAGTTGGTAAACGATTCAGCAGAGACACCCGCCGGTAAGCTACCACTAACAACAACCATATCAAACTGTCCAAGCCATGAAAGCGAATCATTAACAAATCCCGACCATTCAGCTTCACCGACATAAAAACCAGTGAAGTTAAAATCTGTCACTTCACCGCTTTCTTCTGTCAATTTGACATTAATCCGTGTTCTGCCTGGTACTAAATGAAAACGATTTACCATACCATTTTCATTGAAGAATTGTTGAAATCCTTCCTGATTTTCCTTACCCAAAAAACCACTCACCGTGACATCAATACCTAAGTCACGCAAAACTTTAGCAACATTATTGCCTTTCCCAGCAGCGTGTAGTCCTGCGGCTTGTACTCGATTGATCGTCCCCTTCACGATTTCCGGGCACAATCCTACCAAATCATAAGCAGGGTTTAGGGTGATAGTGGCAACTCTACGGCTCATTTTGCCCGATGTCTCCTAAGTAGATAATCATCATTATTATGAATTTTCAGTTCTATTTATATCACTAAAATTGAATCGTTTCAGTTAAATTCCATACTTTATTGATTGTTGTCTTAAATTGATTTCCGAATAAGAATAGCATTGAATTTTTCTCAAAAAGAATTGCTAATTTATTGAAATTTAGATGAAAGGAATAAACCAAATGTCTGTCATTGTGGGTGTTGGCGTGGTTATTGTGAACGAATATGGTCAGGTATTACTCGGAAAACGTAGCAGTAAACATGCTCCATACTGGTCAATCTTTGGTGGTCATGTTGATGCCGGAGAAACTTTTGAACAATGTGCAATCCGTGAAATCGAAGAAGAAACGGGTCTGACGATTCAATCACCAAAGGTCTACGGTATTTGTAATAACCTTCAAACTTACCAACAGGAAGGAAAACATACTATTTCAGTCTGTTTACTGGCAAAACATCCAGGTGGAGAACCAAAATTGATGGAACCAGAAAAATGTGAACAGTTTATGTGGTGCGATCCCGATAATCTTCCTGAACCTCATTTTGAAGCCAGCCGGAATGCAATAAAAATGTGGCAAGAAACTAAATTTTATCTTACCGAATGAACTAACTTATGTTAGTTCAATTTCAAATAATCCTTTTTGACATCTATTTACACTCTATAGACAAAAATGTATCTTTAAGCTAGTACAAAGAAACAATATACCAGCAGGAGTTAATATGTCCACTGAGACACCCCAGAGTTTAAAGCGCCCACCCATACTGGGTGGTGCAATGATCATTGCCGGAACTGCTGTTGGTGCAGGAATGTTCTCTACTCCTGTGGCAACTTCCGGTGTCTGGTTTACTGGCTCAATTATTCTGCTGGTTTACACATGGGTGTGTATGTATTTTTCCGGCTTGATGATACTAGAAACCAACCTGAACTACCCATCAGGTGCAAGCTTCCATACCATGACTAAAGATTTACTCGGTAAAGAATGGAATGCAATCAATGGTATTTCTATTGCATTCGTACTTTATATATTAACCTACGCCTACATTTCAGCGGGTGGCTCAATTATTGCCCACAATTTTAAAAATATTATTTCGATATCACAGGCAAATGCTGGCTTTATTTTCGCTTTTATCGTTGCATTTATTGTCTGGTTATCGACTCAAGCTGTCGATCGTTTGAGCACAATTTTGATCGGCGGTATGGTTATTACTTTTTTTATGTCCGTTGGCGGTATGTTTACCGAAGTTAAATATGTCATTTTGTTTAATCAGACGGATACTACATCAAACGACACGGCAACAAGTTATATATCTTACGCTTTAACCGCTCTGCCCTATTTACTCGTTTCATTCGGATATCACGGTAACATCCCAAGTTTAGTAAAATATTATCATAAAGATAGAAAAGCCGTTATTCGCAGCCTGTTATTAGGTACATTAATCGCATTAACTATTTATATCCTATGGCAATATGTCATTCAGGGAAATATTCCCCGCGAAGCATTCAAACAGATTATTGCTGATGGCGGGAATATCGGTGATTTATTAAAACACATGGATAATACAACAAACAGCAAAACCGTTCACCAGCTTCTAAATGCCTTCTCTTATATGGCATTAGCAAGTTCATTTCTTGGTGTCTCTTTAGGGCTATTTGATTACATAGCCGATTTCTTCGGTTTTAAAGATAACAACACCGGCCGGTTAACATCTGCATTAGTGACATTTATTCCGCCAACAGCGCTAGCTTTACTGTTCCCCAATGGTTTTCTATATGCCATTGGCTTTGCTGGATTCGCTGCAACCATCTGGGCTGTCATTATTCCAGCACTGATGGCTAGGGCAAGTCGCCAGCGCTTCCCTGAAGCCAGTTACCGAGCACCAGGAGGGAAATTCCTCATTGGGTTCGTCATTCTGTTTGGTTTGATAAATGCTATAGCCCATATTTTGTCCTCTCTTGATTTATTACCTGTGTATCATTGACATATAAAACATTCTTACTACAACCCCAATGTAAAAAAACAGTGGGGTTTTTTAATCCCCACTTGCCTAATGTCTTGACTGCGAGTAATTTTGTTGCCGATTATTCTCTTATGGTTTTATGGAAGGTTACATATGGCTAAAGCCAACGAAATTAAACGCGGTAGCGCCGTCAGTTATAATGGTAAGTTACTGCTGGTTAAAGATATTGATATTCAATCACCAAGCGCCCGGGGAGCTAGCACATTATATAAAATGCGCTTTACTGATATCCGAACCGGTCAGAAAGTGGAAGAACGCTTCAAAGGCGATGATATCCTTGATACTATCAGCCTAACTCGTCGTAGCGTTAATTTTTCCTACATTGATGGTGATGAATATGTTTTCATGGATGATGAAGATTTCACACCTTATCACTTTAAAAAAGAACAAATCGAAGAAGAGTTGTTATTTATTCCTGAAGGTGGCCTGCCGGGTATGCAAGTTCTGACAATAGAGGGACAAGTCATTGCCCTTGAACTACCACAAACAGTCGATATGGTTATTGAAGAAACGGCCCCTGGAATTAAAGGCGCTTCAGCCAGTGCACGAACAAAACCAGCCAAAATGAGCACCGGACTTACCGTGCAAGTACCTGAATATATCAGTAGCGGGGAAAAAATCCGTATTCATATTGCAGAACGCCGCTATATGGGGCGTTGCGATTAACAACATTAGCTAATTCTGAGTTGCCCAGTATATACCTTATGGATTTCAAGATGCAACTTGAAAGATGACGGGTATAAAACAGGGTAACTCACTTTTCACCTATTCCATTCATTAAATCAGCTACTTTCCATTAGCATTTGGGCATAATTTAAATTCCTAAATAAAATAAAATATAAATCTGTCACTCATTCATTTTAGCAATGACAGATAAAATCCCGACTCTTCTTCGATTAAACATTGAATAAATAACATGTAAAATTTTTCTTAACATCAATTATAGAAAATTGTAACAACGCCAATTTTCTCTTTTCCTTTTATCCATTTAATCTCTGTTACACCGATTTGGTGTGGTAAATAAAAATAAATATCATTTTGCAAATCGAGCTTTCGTCGTTGGGTAATCTTATGTCCTTTTCGCCAACATGTGGTGTCAGCCCAGTTATCACGCCAATCAAAACGACACGGTGATTCAACGATCGCACCAGAAAAGCGAATAACCCCTGTATTTGATGTTGTTTCTGTCTCACTATTGACAAGACCAGAAATCATCAGAAAAAAACAACCCATTATAACCCGAAACATAGACATAAAGCTCCCACCATAAAACAGCATCATTCGCTGCAATTTCCAAAAATGAAATCAATCTAGAAATCGGAAAAATTTATGATTCTATGTATTGGTAACGGCTATTTTCATTGTTTATTTATAATTTTTAGCGATTAAAACTGATTAAGATATTTATATCTTACAATATTAGAATTATCAGAAGTAATTCTCAATAAATTAAGAATTTACAACCTTAAACACCCCAATATCACTCAATAAAATCCACAGAATTGAACAGGAATAGTTACCAAAGTAAATAAAAAAATGCAGAAAAAGCACAACAAAGTAGATAAAAAAACAACAAATTAACTTATGATTAAGAACTGTGACATTATTACTCAATATTTGTTATATTAACCTACATAATTGTAAGTTTAGTTACCACTTATCTTATTTTTAACAAATAGGTCTCCCATGACACGCAGTCATCCATTTGCCATATTCATACTGAACCTGTTAGGGATCACTTTATTTCTCTCTTGGTATTTACCAGAGCATCATGGTTTTTGGTTCAAGATCGACTCTGCAATCTTCTACTTCTTTAATGAGAAATTAACATCAGGCTCAACATTCACAGAATTTGTAGCATTTGTGAATATCAGGGCCTTCGATGTCATTTCACTTTTATGTATGGGGTTGCTGTATTACAACGCTTTTCGTAAACAGAATTACGATGGCAAACGCAGATTATTTATGATTGGTTTGGTCATGATAATAAGCGCAGTTATACTTAACCAAATCGGTCATCTACTCCCTGTTGTCCGTCCAAGCCCAACATTAACCTTTGATCATATCAATCGTATTAGCGAAATGACCAATCTGGTAACAAAAGATGCATCAAGCGATAGCTTTCCAGGTGATCACGGATTAATGCTCCTAATTTTCAGCTGCTTTATCCTTCGATATATCTCAGGTAAAGCATTCTGTATTGCATTACTCATTATGGTAATATTTGCGTTACCTCGCATCATGGCAGGAGCTCATTGGTTTACTGATATTGCAGTCGGTTCTTTATCTCTGGTGCTAATCGGAACAAGTTGGCTACTATTAACACCATTAAGTAACATAATGATTAACTGGCTGGATAAGAATCTACCGCAAATTGGTCGCCCAATTTAAACTCTTTTTACTGAATCATATTGGGAAGGTATTTAACCTTCCCAATAGTTCATAAAACCCACATAAATTAGCAACACTCCTGATCTCTCCTACTTAGAAATTTAATTTTTTGTAAATTATGTCATTAAATACTCGCCTTTTCCTGATTGTTTCTGTACTCTCGATCTGAATAACATTTATTGTAAATATCGTTATAAAACGTGGCATCAGACGCGTTTTTCCACTAAGCGCGTTGTTTACTCATTGTTTTTTCTAACACCAGGCTTTGAAGCGTTTGATATTTTTCAATAATAGCGACCAACTAAGGTAAGGATAGCAAGGGAAAACAAAAATAATGGTCAAGTCTCAACCGGCACTGAGATACATTACGCGGCTGATACCCGCTCTGTTCGTAGCGATCACCTTATCCGCGTGCAGCTCACCAGATTCATCAAGGTTTCGTAACACACAAACTGATACGCATGCAGTAAACAGTAAGAACGGCTTCTTACTTCAAGCGTCTCAGGATGAATTCGAAGCGCTCGTTCGTAATCTGGACATAAAATCCAAAATTCTTAGTCAATACAATGGCTGGAAAGGGGTTGCCTATCGACTCGGTGGTGATACTAAACGCGGTATAGATTGTTCTGGCTTTGTTCAACGCACTTTCCGTGACCAATTTGGTATGGAACTGCCACGTTCAACATTTGAACAACAAAATATTGGCAAAAAAATCGACCGTTCAAGATTACGCCCTGGCGATTTAGTTCTATTTAGGACAGGTGCCCGTACCAGGCATATTGGTATCTATGTTGGCAATGATCAATTCGTTCATGCCTCTACTAGCAATGGTGTAATCGTTTCCAGGTTAAGCAGTACATACTGGAGCAAACGTTATTATGGCGGTCGCCGAGTCATCAGCAATAGTATGACACCTAACGGTTAAAAATTTTTCCCTTGCCCACAAAAAAGCGCTCCCATCAAAGGAAGCGCTTTTCGCATTTATACCCGTTATCTTTCAAATTACCTCTTTGTTGGCGGTACTCACTCACCCCGGTCACATCGTTATCTATGCTCCCGGGGATTCGCTCCCTTGCCGTCGCGATGCATCTTGAAATCCATAGGGTATATATCAAAATGGATAAAGTGCTGTTATCTTTTCAGCAATGGCAGCGCCAAGTGTCTTCAAACGACACATAACCGCACTTTCATCTTCACTATTAATAAATAAGCACGGCTGACCTTCCAATTCAATCACAGTGCTTCCAATTTGCATATCAGCTAGTGATTGCTGTAATTTTTGCATAACATTCCACGCAGCCCCGCTTTCGTGGCTGAGTAGCTTCAACCCCATCAGGCTGCTTTCTGCATTCACTTCATCAACCGGAAGCGGCTCAACTTTGATACCCACAAAACCGGGTGACCACCTATAACTTTGCGGCAGCCGATGTACTACCGAAAGCTGAATATTATTCACGAATCATTCCTACCTGAAAAAACATAGATACAAAAGTTAAAGTTAGAGGCTATCTTCAGGTGTTCTACTCGCCAAAACCGAATAACTAGCCCCCAAAAAAGTAAACGAAAAGTTAAATTTGTGTTTATAGTATTACATTAATTCCAAATTTCACCTTAGAAAAAGTGGGATCAATCTCTCATTTCTCATATATTTATACTTTTTTTAAAGAAAACTCAACTAATTTTTATGCAAAAACCCAACTTTATGTTTAATGATTGTTTACATATTTTATTTTTTCAACTCAACACTTTAACATAAAAATCAAATAAGAACTGTAAAAACAAATAGATAACAATGTGTTTTATAAGGTATAATTAATGACAACCTAATGATAACGCCATTTAATATTTTTTAATTTAACAAAAATACAACAATGACGTATAATCACTATCAATGCATTAGTAACCATTTATTCACATCGCAAAACCTTTCGGAATTTCCTTACAGTAAAAAGTTATCTTCTCAACTCAACAGGAATATAAAAATCAACAAATTGCCGTCACGATGTATCTTGAAATCCATAGAGTATATTATGCATAACCAATTGTTCAATTTCCCTGAATATTCATAAAAAATATTCTTTTTACTAACATTATCATTTTTAATAATAATGTTAGTGATACAGAAAATGCAGCCAATACCACAAAGCTATTAAAACCTCATTACTTAATGGCAACTCTTAGAATAACAAAAAATAGCACAATTTTCTGTTCTAACTGGTTATTTTTAATAAAAAACATTAAACCTTACCTCTGTCAATCAAGAATATATCAACGAAAGTAGATATATATTTTAGAATAAAAAAACTCCTCAACAATCTCACATAAAATTATAACCAGACAACATCATCAAAAATATTTTTCGCTTACCCTAATTTTCTTTTTAAGAAAAGGCTGCACATGAAAACAGCCTTCTGTGTTTTATTTACCGCCTCTTTTTTGCATATATAATAAGCAACACAGCCAAAATAACAGATAAAACCATAGAACCAACCATTGGCCAGGCATTACGTGCAGGTAACATGGCAAGTAATATACCAACCAAGGCACTGATACCAAAACGAACTGTACCTGCCAATGAAGACACCGTTCCGGCCATATGTGGATAATCATCTAAGACCACGGCCATGACATTGGATGTAATCATTGCAATACCACATACATAAGCTGCAACACCAATGACCAGAGCAGTAAAGCCAAAATCGAGGGCGGTAGACAGTAACAACCAGATCCCCATCATAAATTGCACACTCAAACCAAAATACATCATCTTCAACGCACCAAAGCGCCGGACATAACGGCTATTTATTGTCGTCATCACAAACAGAAATACGATGTTAAGCGCAAAGTAATAACCAAAGTGCTGAGGCGAAACACCATTCAACTCAATATAAACAAATGGCCCTGCACTGAGAAAAGAGAACATTCCCGCAAATGAAAAACCGCTAGCAAGCATGTAGCAAAATACACGACGCTGGCGAAATAACATAATAAACTGGCTTACGGTTGTACGAAGATGAAATTTTTGTCTTTTTTCTTTTGGCAAAGTCTCCCTTATAAAGAAAGCGACAAGAAATACAGCAATAACAGAAGTCGCCGCAATACTCCAGAAAATCGCATGCCATGTGAACCAAATCATTATCATGCCACCAAGAATTGGAGCAATTAATGGGGCAATGGTCATTACCAATATCACAAAAGACATGCTACGCGAAAATTCATCTTTGGTGAACAGATCTCGCATTAGCGCATTAATGACAACACCCGCTGCGGCGGCGGAGAATCCATGCAAAAAGCGCATATAAATAAAATCATCGATATTCTGAACCATCGCACACGCAGCTGAAGCTAGGGCAAATACAGTAACCCCACCCAGAATAACCGGCTTACGCCCCAAACTGTCAGCCATTGGACCATATACCATCTGACCGATAGCAAAACCGAGAATATAACTGCTCAGCGTCATCTGAACCTGTCCGCTATCTACCCCGAAATCCTCGGCAACAGTCGGCAAACTCGGTAAATACATATCAATGGCAAGGGGCATTAACATAGAAAGTAGCCCAAGGATTAAAATCAGTCCCAAATAGGGTGATCGTTGTTGCACGTATATTGCTCCAATAATTTAAAATAATTAACTAAAACTAGGATTAAGGAAGAGTGACACTGGCAATTTCTTGCTCAGTTAAGGATCGGTACTCGCCTGGCTCCAGTTCAGGAGCTAAGATGATTTCACCGATTCGCTCACGATGAAGCGCGGTTACCCGATTACCTACCGCTGCAAACATGCGTTTTACCTGATGGTAACGCCCTTCACTAATCGTCAGACGGGCTACTTGAGGTTCCAGAATTTCTAGCTGGGCGGGTTTTGTCACTGTTTTTTCACCATTAAGTTGCACACCTGCAAGAAATTTATCTGCCGTCTCTGCTGCAATCGGACATTCAAGTGTGACTAGATAGGTTTTTTTACAATGATGTTTCGGGGAAGTAATACGATGAGACCATTGGCCATCATCAGTTAGCAAAACCAGACCGGTGGTATCCATATCCAACCTACCCGCCGTATGTAATTTATGCGCTGCCGGCTCATCAATAAAATAGAGCACCGTTGGATTTATCGGATCATCGGTGGAACAGACATACCCCTGTGGTTTATTTAGCATAAAATAACGAGGCCCTTGCTGCTGTTCCAATAATGAACCATCAAACATGACCTGTTGCTCTGGAGTTAATTTATAAGCTCCGGTTTTTACAATCTCATCATCAACAGTGATACGCCCCGCACGCAACTCGCGCCCTACGTCATTCCGACTGATACCAAGCTGTTGTGACAAAAATTTATCCAATCGCATGGATGAAGACACCTGTATTAATTAATTTAAAAATGAACGTGATCCACTCCTATTTTGGCACTACCTCGGCACTACAACACAGAGCCACCAAAAAAGAAGATATGAAATGAGTCCAAAAGATTTCAAAGCTAATCATAACTATGTTTACTATAAACAACAATTATCTATTTATTATAACCAGTCATAGTTTCACGCAATCAGATAATTATCTGACTTTGACCTCCGTCCACAGAAAATTGATAAGAAAAATGTTACTCTTTTGCGAATATTTTTCGGGTGCGGAACGATTATGACTTTTACTTTACGTCCCTATCAGCAAGAAGCCGTGGATGCCACCATTAATCATTTCCGGCACCATCATGAGCCCGCGGTCATTGTGTTACCAACTGGAGCAGGTAAAAGCCTGGTTATTGCTGAACTGGCAAAATTAGCTCGTGGGAGAGTATTAGTATTGGCTCATGTAAAAGAATTAGTTGCACAGAATTACAGCAAATACTGCGCATACGGTTTACCAGCAGATATTTTTTCCGCCGGATTGCAGCAAAAACAAAGTGCAGGAAAAGTCGTGTTTGGTAGTGTGCAATCTGTTACCCGTAATCTTGAGCATTTTGATAATCAATTCTCTTTGCTAATAATTGATGAATGCCACCGTATCAGTGATGATGAAAACAGCCAGTACCAGCAAATCATTCATCACCTTTGGCAAAATAACCCACAACTACGTATTCTTGGCTTAACAGCAACACCTTACAGACTGGCTATCGGCTGGATATATCAATATCACTATCACGGCATGATCCGTGGTGATGAAAGCTGTTTTTTCCGTGATTGCATCTATGAATTGCCCCTACGTTATATGATTAAACACGGTTTCCTCGTCCCACCAAAACGGCTAGATATGCCCGTTATGCAATATGATTTCAGCCAAGTTCGCTCCAGTCAGCAAGGCATCTTCAATGAAACTGATTTAAACCACGAAATCAAACGACAAAAACGCATCACACCTCATATTATCAGACAAATCATTGAATATTCCGCTGACCGCAAAGGCATTATGCTTTTTGCTGCCACTGTCGAACATGCCAAAGAAATTTTTCAATTACTCCCTTCCAGCCAAGCCGCATTGGTCAGTGCTGATACATCAACCGCTGATCGTGATCTGTTTATCGAAGCCTTTAAAACTCAGCAATTGCGCTATATGGTTAACGTCGCCGTATTGACAACCGGATTTGACGCTCCCCATGTTGATCTGATTGCCATTCTGCGTCCTACTGAATCCGTCAGTCTATATCAGCAAATTATCGGTCGTGGTTTACGATTATTTGCTGGCAAAAAAGATTGCCTGATTCTCGATTATGCAGGAAATCCTCACGATCTCTACACACCAGAAGTTGGCAGCAATAAACCGGATAAACAGAGCCAACCGATTCAAGTATTCTGCCCTATCTGCAACTTTGCCAATATATTTTGGGGAAAATGTACCTCCGACGGTGAAATTATTGAGCATTTTGGCCGCCGCTGTCAGGGCTGGGAAAACGATCAATACGGGAAACGCCATCAATGTGAGTTCCGCTTTCGTTTTAAACTCTGCCCTCATTGCAATGCAGAAAATGACATTGCAGCGCGGCGTTGCCACAGTTGCCAAGAGGTGCTGGTTGATCCCGACGATATGTTGAAAGCCGCATTGAAGCTCAAAGATGCACTGGTACTACGTTGTGGTGGCATGCAACTCATCCCTGAAACTGACAGTAAAGGCGAATGGCTGAAAATCATCTATTACGATGAAGATGGTGCTGATGTTTCGGAACGCTTTCGGCTTACAACACCGGCCCAACGACT
The DNA here is from genome assembly GCF_035181445.1 of Photorhabdus africana. Classification (NCBI taxonomy): domain Bacteria; kingdom Pseudomonadati; phylum Pseudomonadota; class Gammaproteobacteria; order Enterobacterales; family Morganellaceae; genus Photorhabdus; species Photorhabdus africana. Next base: position 50,485 of record NZ_JAXBVE010000017.1, on the reverse strand, counting down.
AGCCTTTGAGCACCAATTTCTTCGTCAGCACCAACGTGCCCCGGCTATACCTTTTAACTGGAAAACTGCCTCAGATATCGTTCACCAGCAACCTTTATTACGCCATCCAGATTTTGTTGTCGCCCGTAAAAAAGGTCGATTCTGGCAGATTCGTGAAAAAATCTTTGATTACCAAGGACGTTTCCGACGAGCGGACGAATTGTACTAATAGGTTCAGATTGACCTATTCCATTTGCTGTAACCGCCATTTTTCGCTAGAATGCCGCCCGCTTGACACTAGCTCTATGTTAAATGTTAAGCCAAATCTCGAACCTGCTGCTGGGTCGCCTGTAGCAGGATTTATTTTCTTCTTAAAGAGAAAAAATAATGTTTACTATTAATGCAGAAGTACGTAAAGAGCAGGGCAAAGGTGCGAGCCGCCGCCTGCGTAGAGCTAACAAGTTTCCAGCTATCGTATACGGTGGCAACCAAGAGCCAGTTTCAATTGAGCTGGATCACGATCAGGTTATCAACATGGAACACAAAGCTGAATTTTATAGCGACGTTCTGACCCTGGTTATCGATGGTAAAGAGACTAAAGTTAAAGTGCAGGCTGTACAACGCCATCCGTTTAAACCAAAACTGGCACACATTGACTTCCTGCGTGCTTAATTAGCCACAGCCGAGCTTTTCGGGACGCCGAGTAAATAACGCCGCATTTGCGGCGTTATTTATTTTTTAGCCTCAATGACCACTGCTACGGCGCTGTAACTGGTCACGTAAATTTGGTGGCGTGCCTTTAATGGTTAAAGTATCCGTTGCCGGATCCCAGAAAATTCTTTCACCAAATAACATCGCATCAAAATTGATTGTTAATCCGCCGCCACTGCCGGCAAATTTAGTCAACTGACGCAACGTACTGCGATCAGCCGGGAAACTCTCTTCCAGTTCATATTCCTGCTCTTGAGAAAACTGCTGAAAATTCTGCTCTCCAAATGTAGGTAATGCCTGAGACAACGCCTTAATTTCAATTTCCTCTCCCGCCTGCAATTGTTCATTACAATAGCTGTATACTTGCTGACGATACGCTTGACGCTCATTCTTATTAAGCTCACCAGATTCACAATAATCATCAACGGCTTGTAGCAAGCCTTTATTCTGAACTTTAGCATTCATACCTTCACTAGCAGCGAGAAAGTCCATAAAGAAATCTGAAACTTTACGCCCTACTCGCCCTTTCAGGAATGTTAAATAACGGCTTGATTCAGGATTAGTTTCCCACTCCGTCAAATCTATACGAGCAACAATATCTGCATGAGGAATATCCAGATAATGCGTAGTATTTAAATCCAAATTATCGTTAACAGACATACTGTTACAGCTATTAAGCACAGCAATCAATAAATACTCTACCGCCAGATAGCGATACTGACAAAACAGGACCGTCCCTCCCTCAGCAAACGGATATTTCGCCAGTTCATCCCTCAAACGTGCCGTTGCTGCACGGCTGAACCCAAGAAAATCGTCATCACCTTTACGCTGATGTCTGAGTGCTTCTGCCAATTCACTCTCTTCATTAAATAAGCCGTAAGCTTTACTTTTTGCGCTGTATACTCGGTGTAATTCAGCCATCATATCTTCCACCACTTGATCGGTGGCGAGCAAAGAATCACGCAACACAACATCTAATGTCTGTTCATCACGCTTGATTAATTGATGCAAGGCAATCTGGTCTATTTGCAGACTCATTCTTTCTACTCCTTTCGGCTGACTTCATGCATTTTTAAACACGCATTCAAACACCGATAACAAACGACTGCAATAAAAAACCCCCAAAAGAAAATAACGTTTCATCATCTGCCATCAACTATAATTTGCTGACAGATATCAAAAAATTGCCAAAAATAGGCTATTACTGCAACATAATCTTAACCGTGAATTAATTTGCCACAAAAGAGCAGAAAATCACGCATCTATACGGTAAGATAATGTGCTTTGTTAGTTCAGGAAGTTTAAATCTATGCCACAGTCATCTCGTTACAGTGACGAACACGTTGAACGTTTATTAACAGAACTCGTCAGTGTTCTGGAAAGAAACCGTACCCCGACAGACCTTTCTCTAATGGTACTGGGCAATATGGTGACAAATTTAATCAATACGAGTATATCGCCTGCACAGCGCAGACATATTGCTGACTCGTTTGCACATGCGCTTAAATCTTCGGTAAACGAAGATAAAGCCCATTAATTCTTTAACTAAGACTACAACGTAAACAAAATATGGTGACTAGCCGTCAGCGTTATCGTGAAAAAGTTTCCCAAATGATTAGCTGGGGGCATTGGTTTGCCCTATTTAATATTCTGCTTAGTCTTGGATTAGGTAGCCGTTACCTGTTTGTTTCTGACTGGCCGAGCTCACTGTTCGGCCGAGTCTATGCTTTGTCCAGTTGGCTTGGGCACTTTAGTTTTATTGTTTTTGCCGCTTATTTGCTGGTTCTGTTTCCACTGACATTTATTGCCATGTCGCAGCGCCTGCTCAGGTTTCTTTCAGCCATTTTCGCCACAGCCGGGCTGACGCTGTTAATATTCGATATTGCCATATACAACCGTTTCCACCTTCACCTTACACCTTTAGTTTGGGATTTAGTCATCAATCCTGATCAAGGGGAACTGGCGCGAGAATGGCAACTTATGTTCATCTGTATTCCAGTCATTTTTCTGATACAGATGTTATTTGGTACCTGGAGTTGGCAGAAACTACGCAGCCTGAATCGGCAACGGTTTGGTAAGCCGCTGGCTGCTGTCCTTATTTCGGCTTTTTTAGCTTCCCATTTGATGTATATCTGGGCTGATGCTAACTTTTATCGCCCGATTACCATGCAACGTTCTAACCTTCCGCTCTCCTATCCAATGACAGCGCGTAAATTTCTTGAAAAACATGGTCTGCTGGATCAACAAGAATATCAGCGCCGCCTTATGCAACAGGGTGATCCTGCTGCACTGACAGTGGAATATCCACTTAACGATCTGACTTATCAGGATAAAGGACGCGGATACAACCTGTTAATACTGGTAGTGGATAAACTGGATAATAGAGATATTACCGAGAATATGCCTGTACTCTCTCATTTCAGAGAAACAAACATTCGGTTCAATCAGCATTTCAGTACCGGGATTCAAAATGATACCGCTCTATTCGGATTGTTTTATGGCATTTCTTCTGGTTATCTGGATGGAATACTGGCTGGACGTAAATCATCAGCCCTGATTAATGCACTGACCCATCAGGGATATCAATTTGGCCTATTCTCTTCTGTAGGGTTTGGTACTCCGCTTTATCGTCATGCATTACTTTCCGACTATTCACTGCCCACTGAGGTCAACCAAAGCAACCAACTCACGGTAGAACAATGGCAGCAATGGCTAAATTTACCCAATACTCACGCTCCGTGGTTCTCCTTCTTGAGGCTAAGTGGCTTAGATAAAGCAGATTCAGTAGGTAATGCTGCGGCTCTGGATGGTCCGATTAATACCGTACTAGAGACACTAAAAAACAAAAATGCATTGAACAATACTGTCATTGTTATTACCGCTGAACATAGTGAAATCGCCGCTACACATCCCCCTAGATGGATAAACAATGGCAGATTTAATCGTGCTCAGATGCATGTTCCGCTGCTAATTCATTGGCCAGGAACACCATCACAGACAATTAGTAAACTGACAAGTCATCAGGATGTCATGACAACATTAATGCAACGTTTGTTGCATGTCAGCAATACGCCTGCTGATTATTCTCAAGGCCAAGATCTATTTTCAGCACAACGTGATAATCCGTGGGTGATTACCGGTGATGATGGTTCCTTGATCATTACAACCAGCGAAAATACCTTGTTCTTGGATAAAAATGGTGACTATCACCTATATGACCTGGAAGGCAACGAAATCAAAGATGCTAAACCCAATCTGGCACAACTGTTACAGATACTAACCGAGGTTAAACATTTTATAGCCAACTAAATGCTTAAAAATCAATCGGTCACAAAATTCAGTACTTGCTTTTAGATAAAAAATCAGTACTATAATACGAATTATCGGCATGTAGCGCAGCTTGGTAGCGCACCGTCATGGGGTGTCGGGGGTCGTAGGTTCAAATCCTATCATGCCGACCAAATTTCCCCAGAAAAACCAACCTGTTAGGGTTGGTTTTTTTATGGCTGAGGGTTTGGTTGGTGTAAAACTCCGCTTGCCCAACTTCATTCATTTGGGCATCTGCGGCCACTTAGTACTACAGCCGTACTTACTTCTCTCAATAGAAAAGACACTCATAGAAAAGCTTAATTCATGCGGTTTCTCAGAGTTATGAGTATCAAGGAAAATGCAACTTTCTGGTATCTACGGCTGTAGTATTAGAGCCTATCTCAATAGGCGTAATTGTTGCAGGCCGTTCTTATCAATGAACAGTGAACACGGACAGCGCGGAAAAACCGGAGCGTACACGTAGTACGTGAGGATTTTGAGCACTGCCCAGGTTCGCTCTTTATGGCAAAGAAGGGCAAATAAAATAGCCCTATTGGGATAGGCAGTTAATATCAGACGCTTGTAAAATATTTACACAAGTGAGTAATACTCTGTATTTTTTCCAATCCAGCAAAGCGGCTTTTTCTGCTTCGGTAGCCATTTTAAGGTCAACCAAGTCTTGCAGCAATGAGAGCGTTTCATTTGTGACCTCGTCTTTAAAATACAAAAAAACCGCAATTAAGCAGCTAGGATTGGTAGGATAAAACTTAGATTTACTTATTCTGATGAGTTTTCAGCGTGCACTTGTTCAGCGCTAACCATGCCCTTGCATAATGAATGAAACTCTTTGGTACTGATACCAGCTTGTTTCGCCATTGATTTTATCAAGTCTCTGGAAAACGGCGCATGGTGTTTATCGACAGTGACTAGCCATTTCCCGCCCTCAGTTTTCTTGACCCATTGCTCATGAGAAGTCCCCCTTTTAGGTTTCATCTCAAAACCAAGAGCAGTAAGCCCTTTAATGACTTCGGCGTATTTCAACGGCGTTAATTTCTTAAAAAACATAACACCACCCTACATCAAGCGGGTTCACACTGTTCATTAAAAACTTTAGCTAGGCCACTGTCTTTTCTGTTCATGAAAATTCGAAGGGCAATTCGCCAATATTTAAACCACATAGATAGCGGTGCTTTTCGGCTTAACATCTGTTTTTCGTACTGAGGTTCTGATTTCACCTCACTGAGGTAATCTTCAATCTGGGCTTCGAGTTTATTTACTGCTTCATCTATATTGTCACCCTGTGCAGCCAAAGAAAGATCCAAACAGGCAGCTACATACATCCCATCTTGACGATAAGCCATGCAACGTAATCTCATTTCTCTTCTCCTCTGTATCGGGCAACTAGATCTATACAGACCGTATAGAAATGATTGTAATACGTTTAATATTGACTAAGCAAGTTCGGAATGTAATCCATCCCTGGCTTAGGGTTAGAACGGTAGATTTCCAAATCTTAAGCTGTTTAATACTCGCCAGTCACTACCGGTAAACGATGCGCACTCAATATGCGCCGTTTCTCTTTCCAGTAATCGCCGGACTATGTTCATGTTTCGTGGATATTCATGTGACATTGAATAATATTTACCTTCAAGCCTATGTTCCGCAGCTCTCAGAATGGGATAAACATCAGATATTGAACTAATCATCTCGACAGCATCTCGCCATAACCAGCAAAGACTACACAGCTCATCATCAGTGAATTGTTGTTTATATTGTTTAATTTCAAGTGCTGGTAACTCGGCTTTACCAATAGATTCATCTTCGAGCACAAGCTTATGAACATACTCGATAGCTTCAGTGATTTTATCCATTGGCAGTTGATCAATATGAGATATATTAAAACGTTGATGGATGAAACTGTATGCTTCTGAACACATCATCCCACGTTTACCAACAAGCATATTTACAGCATCACGTAATAGAGTGTGTTCATCAGTTATGATTTTAGGAGAGTGATAATTCCCTACTTTCCTAATTGATGGCAAAACTTCATTTGTGACCCACTTACGGAAACGGTGAGGAATAGAGCCTTGCTTAATTGCATCACGACAACGAAGTACTAAAGTATACATTCCAGATTCACTGACAATATTAATATCCCCCTGACGCCCTATATTAAACATAGACCGCTCATCATCATCCAATCTCCCAATGGCTTGCGTGATGCTTCGAATTTCCAGAGTAGAGCAAACATCATGAGCAACAAACCACGGCTCACCATCTTTATTGATAACGTGGATTTCATGAGACCCGAATTTGAATATAGTGAAATTACTCTCAGAATTAATTTTAACTAATGTGCTCATGTAATCACCTCGCTAGCGTCTTGATATTTTCAGTCACAAGAATTTGCTCACAAATGCTCTTTGAACCATTACCTTTGACAACAACTATAATTTTACGTTCAAGTAAATCTTGCTGAAGTTTACCTTGATAACCAATCCAATTCTTTATTACCCGATGGACGATAGAGCCACTTCTTAGCTATTGTCCAGCAAAATACCTGCGTGATTACTTCCAAATTATTTAGCCGCTTCAATTCGTTGAGTTTCAAGCATTATCGGTGTGTGGTGATGTCCAGTAACCGCGTACATAATGGTTCCGGTTACTTTCACGCGGTGTCCGATAAGGCTTCGATACACTGTATAAAATTCCTCCTGAACCACCAATTGCATCAGACTACGATCCCCCCATTCTGGTGCACCCTTGGCACATTTTATCGTCTTATCCGGTTGCAACACCCAATAAGTTTCAGGGCTATCCCCGTTTTCCACGCTTTCATAATTTGGCGGGCCGGGGTAGGTGATCCTTAATAAGGTGCCATCAAGCGTAATTTTTTGTCTTTCTTTATAGCAGTTCTCTGTTGTTTTAATCGCAGCAATTTTTTTGTACATTTCAGATGACCGTTTATACCAATCTTGAAGGCATTCAACTGCCGCGCATTTCTCGCGAAGTTCCCAATTCTGTTTTACCAGAGCCTTAAAGTCTGCATTGTTGCCTGTAGCCAGTTTGGCCTGAAGGTAATTAATATATAGGTTGTCGTCAGCTTGGGATAATGCAGGGGTCGAACAGATTAACTTTTCAGCCTTACTGGTGGCTTTTGCGCAATCAAAACTCGCGCCGAATGATAGGAATGACATACTACACAGTATTAATGCCAAAAAACCTATTAGTGTTTTCATACACTACTCCTATTGGTGATTTTTCAACATTATTTTAAATACATTAAAGTTAAAATTACAACCTATACCCGTCATCTTTCAAGTTGCTTCTTTGTTGGCTGCACTCACTCACCCCGGTCACAGAGTTATCTATGCTCCCGGGGATTCGCTCCCTTGCCGCCGCGATCCATCTTGAAATCCATAGGGTATATATTTTTTCTAACTTACAATCCTCGCCTCAGAAAAATAATGGTATTCATTGACCATGACAACCACCATAAAGCCACATTAAAAAATCCGACTCCTGTTGAGAACAAAACTAGGGCGTCAATAGCCGATTATTAACAACAACTATTATAAGAATGGCCTGTTTATTCAGGCCACTTTTATTATTTTGGTTGTTCCGGCCATTCAATATCAAGAGCCTGTGAAATATCAATCCTGTTCAGCATTACTCTATATTTTTTCCATACCAATAGAGCCGTTTCCTCTTCTTGAGTCGCAATCCCTAAATCAACAGCATCTTGTAATGGTGCTATTTGCTGGCTAGCCTCTACAATATATTGTTGCTTTTTATTTTCAATATACTGCTGCAATTCTTCTTTTGTTGGTGGAGGAATATCAGCCCATTCTGGTAAACCATTTTGGCCTGCTATACGATATTTTCCTTCTGGTACATTATTCGCAGCGTATTCTTGATAAATATCAAGACTAACCTCAATAATATCATCTGGCAATGAACCAGAAGCAATATAATTCTGTTGCAACTCTATGGGATAAAATGCGTTTGTTTTGGCACTATAATAATACATTTTTTCTTCTCCTTAATGACCAATAGAAAAAAAACAGACACTACTTACGTCATTATCGCGGTAATTTGATGAAACAGAAACATGTATCTGAGACTTATTTAATGATTTTCCATAAGCAGAAGTATCAATATTTTTGTTTGGTACTGATGAAATAGCTGTTACATGAAGCGATAATAACTCATTTGGAAATGAAATAGGTAAATTTACAATTTTTCCCTGATTATCATCAATAGGTACATTACCCCATTGATAAATCATTCCAGTATCACCACATCTCCACCATCCATTTACTGATAATATCGCTTTATTACGATCATCTTCCGTTAAAATTCTTTTTTTACCTTTAAACTTACCATCTTTGTCAAATGCGTACGTATGTATTCCAAACCCCTCTTGACCTCCAGATGTACTACCGTATTCAAACGAAATTCCTCTTGAGTGCTGAATCCCCGCACCAGGGTGAGCTACATGAATTGCCAAACCACCTAAGTCCGCCCAACCATTTGGACGCAAGAAACCTGACAATGACAAATCCCGCAGAGATTGATCGTCAGATAAATTTGCTGTCTTAGATAAAATACAACCAGATGTTTTTGTATTCGTATTTAACCGAATAAATCGATTATCAGATTCTACTTCTACTTTGATTTTTTGTTCTAATGCTTTGTTTAATTGCGTAGTAAGTTTCGCTATATTACCATCATCCAAAACATCACTGTTAGATTCTGTCGCAATAAAATCGGCTACAACAGATGATATAGTTGATGCTTGACGTAATGCCTTATTTAATATGTAATTATCAATAACCTGCTTGTCTGGAAACCCTTTCAGCAAATCCGTAGATGCTTCATAGAATGGTTGACTGGGAACATTAGCATTACTAACAATAGCAAAAGCTTTAAAATCATTTTTGGCACTCATATACATTTCCTTAAATTAAATAACATGATTTCATCATAAACATATTTAACTATCACTAAAGATGATTTCTCATAATTCACATCAATAATAGACTATTCATAAAAACAACAATGAAATATTTTTATAACTAAAAAGATTAACTATTTTTATATAATTGGCAACAATCAATAGCCGCCGAATTATAATCAAAATATTCCAAAACTCATTATATTCAATTTCATAAATTAATATTTTTCATTTGTTTAAATTTCACCTTAAGTTATTTTTTAAGTTGCAAATATAAAATCACAGCATTTAAATTATAATACTAATAAAACTGACTGAGTAAAAACCACCTCGCCAAGAGGTGGTCTTAGGATAACAACTGAAAATAAAAAACATTTATTTTCCCACTGTAAACATATATCAACATTCTGTTAAAAACCAAAACGTAGATATTTACTTAGGGCATGTTTAATAATTAAATCCCGTTATAAACAATTGTCTTCCAACAATATTATATACCCGTCATCTTTCAAGTTGCTTCTTTGTTGGCTGCACTCACTCACCCCGGTCACATCGTTATCTATGCTCCCGGGGATTCGCTCCCTTGCCGTCGCGATGCATCTTGAAATCCATAGGGTATATTCTGCCCATTATCGTTATTTTGGTTGTTCCGGCCATTCAATATCAGGAACCTGTGAAATATCAATCCTGTTCAGCATTACTCTATACTTCTTCCATACCAACAGAGCCGTTTCTTCTTCTTTAGTCGCAATCCCTAAATCAACAGCGTCTTGTAATGGTGCTATTTTCTGGCTAGCCTCTACAATAAATTGTTGCTTTTTATTTTCAACATACTGCTGCAATTCTTCTCTTGTTGGTGGCGGAATATCAGCCCATTCCGGTAAACCATTTTGACCAGCTATACGATATTTTCCTTCCGGTGCATTATTCGCGGCGTATTCTTGATAAATATCAAGACTAACCTCAATAACATCATCTGGCAATGAACCAGAAGCAATATAATTCTGTTTCAACTCTATGGGATAGAATGAATTTGTCTTTGCACTATAAAAATACATAATTAATATCCTATCGCCAAATATCTTACAAAATTACCTTCTAACTGGTATGCAGAATTTCTGCATGTCACAAGAAATTGACTTGCGGAAACAGGTAAAGCAGCAACTCCAGCGCCAAAACTATTAAACTCAGAATATGTTGCAACGATCTGGAAACAAGCATTAGGGAATGGAATCGGGAAATATCTGTAATCATTTATAGTCCCGCAGCCGTTTGCCTGGCCCCACTGAATAATTATTCCAGTATCACCGCATTTCCACCAACCATTCACAACCTTATTAGCTGTATTCACATTAAGATTACAGCACTTGGCAATTTTTTTGTCTAATACGCTTTTGAATTGTGCGGAGATTTTAGTTACATTGCCATCATCCAAAACATCAGTGCCAGATTCTGTCACAATAAAATCAGCTATAGCAGATGATATAGTTGATGCTTGACGTAATGCCTTATTTAATATGTAATTATCAATAACCTGCTTGTCTGGAAACCCACTCAGCAAATCCGTAGATGCTTCATAGAGTGGTTGACTGGGAACATTAGCATTACTATCAATAGCAAAAGCTTTAAAATCATTTTTGGCACTCATATACATCTCCTTAAATTAAATAACATGATTTCATAATAAACATATTTAACTATCACTAAAGATGATTTCTCACAATTCACATCGATAATAGTCTAGTTTAGAAAAACAATAATGAAATATTTTTATAACTAAAAGGAGCAACTATTTTTATATAATTTTAAATAATAAATACTCCGCTGGCACGAACAATAATCCCATCATTCCATAATCCTGAATGACTTGTTTATTCCGACCATTTTTTCATTATTTCGGCTGCTCCGGCCACTCAACATCAGGAGCCAATGAAATATCAACTTTGCTCAACATTACTCTATATTTCTTCCATTCCAGTAGAGCTGCTTTTTCTGCTTCGGAAGCAACGCCTAAATCAACAGCGTCTTGTAGTGGAGCGACAAGATTATTAATTTTAGTCAATAACTGAGATTTATCATATTCTGCTTGCTGTATTAACTCCTCTTTGGTTGCAGCATAAATACTATCAGATGCTGCTTCCATATTCTCCCCAACAGCCTTGTCAGAGGGTTTATTCAACGAGTTATATTCTTGCGCCCAAGGCGTCCACGGACTATCGTGGAATTGGCTACGCGTATATACTCGACTGCTGTTATAAACAAAATAACGCTGAATAACGCCTGCCGCTTTCAACACAATAAGCGAACCTGCGAACGGTTCAGGGTAATTCGCACCATTTTTGGCATGAGCATTATACTCTTGATAATAAATCCCAGGTGTTTTATAACTATTTAAATCCGCGTTATCACCTAAATTAATCGACTGCCCGGCGAAAATATCTTGAGAAGTAATATTAATATCCGCAGCCAAAGCTTTTCCATTAATTTTACGGAGCCCTGTGATATATCGAGCATCAGACTCTGCTTTTGCATATGCTCCAACTTCTCCGGCAGTAGGTCTATTCAGTGTGTTATATTCTCTCGTCCAAGGCGTCCACGGGCTTTCATGAAATTGACTACGTGTATATACCCGACTGCTGTTATAGACAAAATAACGTTGAATAACTCCGGCCGCTTTCAATACAACCAGCGAACCGGCGAACGGCTCAGGGTAATTATTACCATTTTTGGCATGAGCATTATACTCTTGGTGATAAATCCCCGGTATTTTATAATTATCCAAATTGGCATTGTCACCTAAACTATGAGCCTGTCCAGCAAGGATATCCTGAGACGTAATATTAATATCCTCAGTTAATACTTTCCCATTAATTTTTCGTATGTTTGGTATTCTGGTATTAATACTTTCACGTAATGAATTTACTATTTCCTGAACCAGCTTTTGCGTAACCGCTAATGTATCACTATTACCCACTACATCGGTAAGCTGAACAATACCTTTTCGTGTTAATGAGGCATTTGGAACTTCTGCTGCAATCTTTTGTTCTAAGGCCCTATTTAGTTGATCGGTAAGTTTAGCTATATTACCATCATCCAAAATATCATTACCAGATTGCGTTGCGATAAAATTAGCAACCACAGATGATATTGTTGACGATTGACGTAATACCTTATTTAACAGATTAACAGGAATATTATCTGGTGGAAATCCAATCTGTAAGCTCTGGTTTTCTTCATACTTTACTTGACTCACTACATTAGCATTATCACTAATAGAAAAAGCCTTAAAATCATTTTTGGCACTCATATACAATCCTCAAATTGAATCATATTATTTTGAGAGGAAATTCAAAAATAAAAAAATCTATTTTTGCATTGCAAATTACATATCAATATCCTATTGCAAACCAAAATGCAGAGCTTTCAGTCTCGTATGCCCAATAACTAAATCCTGTTACAGACAATTGTCTTGCAACAATATTATATGATGATTCCAGGTTAGATTTATCACCTAATGTCAACGAAACATTTACACAAGCATTAGGAAACTGAATAGGAAAATTAACTGGTGTATCATATGCTGCCCAATTCACAATCCCCCATTGATAAATTACCCCTGTATCCCCACATTTCCACCAACCATTCACTGATTTCAACGCTGTATTTTTATTTCCTTTAGCATTAACGAGGTTATCGACTTCTGCTTTTGTATACCCGCTAATAACCCTGTCAGCAGGTTTATTCAATGTGTTATATTCTTGGGCCCAAGGTGTCCATGCATTATCATGGAATTGGCTACGTGTATATACTCGGCTACTATTATAGACAAAATAACGTTGGATAATTCCAGCCGCTTTCAATACAATAAGCGAACCCGAAAGCGGTTCAGGGTAATTGACACCATTTTTAGCATGAGCATTATAATCCTGATAATAAATCCCGGGTGTTTTACAGTGATCCAAATTTACATTATCACCTAAACTAATTGCCTGCCCATTCAAAATATCCTGAGAAGTAATAGTGACATCCGTAGCTAAAGATTTTCCATTCACCCTGCGAATTCCCGCAATATATCGAGAATCAGATTCTATTCTTGTATATGCGCCAATCTCATCAGCAGTCGGTTTATTCAGCGTATTATATTCTCTCGTCCAAGGTGTCCACGGATTATCATGAAACTGGCTACGTGTATATACTCGACTACTATTATAGACAAAATAACGCTGAACCGTCCCAGCCGATTTCAATACAACAAGAGCGCCGGCGAGAAATTCAGGATAATTAAGGCCATTTTTGGCATGAGCATCATACTCTTGATGATAAATTCCCGGTGTTTTGTAGCTATTCAAATCTGCCTTATCACCTAAACTAATCGCCTGCCCACCCAAAATATCCTGAGAAGTAATGGTGATATCTTCAGACAGTAATTTTCCATTAATTTTTCGGGTATTGGGTACTTTAGCATTAATACTTTCACGCAATGAGTTTACTATTTCCTGAGCAAGCTTTTGCGTAACCGCTAATGTGTCACTATCGCCCAGCACATTAGTAAGCTGAACAATGCCTTTTTGTGTTAATGAAGCATTAGGAACTTCTGTTGTGATTTTTTGTTTTAAAGCCTTACTTAATTGCTCGGTAAGTTTAGCTACATCTCCATCATCCAGAACATCACCGCCAGATTGTGTCGCAATAAAATTAGCCACGACAGATGCGATTGTTGACGATTGACGTAATACTTTGTTTAGCAGATTGCTAGTAATATTATCTGGTGGAAACCCAGCCTGCAAACTCTGATCTTTTTCATACTTCTCTTGACTCACTACATTAGCATTATTATTAATAGAAAAAGCTTTAAAATCATTTTTAGTACTCATATACACCCCTTAGATTAAATATCACAATCAATATATTGAATTATTATTAAAGTAATCATTCATAATTTACAGCAGCCATAGTTTAATTCATAAAAATAATAATAAAATGTTCTTCTAACTTAGAAGAATAATTATTTTTATATCATTGACGGCAAGAAAAAAATCAACAAATTTCAACTGATAATATATTCAATCCATTCATATTAAACATCTAAAATTATTTCACCTTGTCATTACTTGTTTTATATTTCATATTCAAAACTAAATTTTTTAGTATTATAACTCCAGCATAAATAAAACCACTGTATATACCCGTTATCTTTCAAGTTGCCTCTTTGTTGGCTGCACTCGCTCACCCCGGTCACATAGTTATCTATGCTCCCGGGGATTCACTCCTTTGCCGTCGCGATGCATCTTGAAATCCATAGGGTATAATGTTTAGCAATTCCTTCAATCTCAAATCCAAATTTTTTATGTAATGCGATAGCAGCATCATTAAACCCTTTCAATACGGTTTTGTCTCACTAGATTGATGCCAAACCGATAACGACTGCTTAGCTATCATGTTCCATTGTCCTCCCATGTAACAACTGCCAACTGAATTTGTAATCTTAAAAGCAATTGTCAGTCATATCGCTTGGTATCCTCTCCTCACAAGATACGCTCACTTCATCACCTAAAACACCCGATACAAAATTATTTTAATCTTTAAAATAATTTTTAAAAACTGCTTGACTATGAAGTTTTTCTGATTAAAATCTCAGCCACAATTTAGATTTTCGTGAAACAAATCACACTTTACCAATAAAGAGAATTCATCATGAAATCTGTTACATCTTTCATATCAAGTGTTCATAGCGTTGTTGTCTACTTGTCAACGCCTTGTTTTATCTAAATTTTTACCGATCGCGTAAAAAGCCAGTTTTAAGCTGGCTTTTATGAAGATAAGATTGAGCACTGTCTGCTATAGAACGAGTTCTCACAATTTTAGCCCGAACCTTTAGTAGCCATAAGATTACATGTACTTATGTCACTCAAAACCAGAATATTAAATCGCCCTAATTTATTGCGTTGCAATTTCATAGGATACCTGCCCTTTGAGCAATGCCTGAACTGAACTGCTATCTCCTCCTCCCCCAGCTAAACCCCACGTCACCACGCGACCATCCGCAGTTAACGCGGTAAACGCTGTACTACTCCCGTAGATAGCACGAACATTTTTCAACTGCTCTGCTACAGCACGGCTATCTCCTCCCCATTCGCTATCACCCCAAGTGACGACAGTTCCATCACGGCGCAACGCAGCAAACGCAGCCTTCGAGCTTGTGACTTGAATAATATCTTGCAGATTTGAGATAGATTCTGGAACTTTTCCTCCCCTATCAACATCCCCCCACGCGACCACAGAGCCATTCGCACGACGGGCTGCAAATGCATGCACTGTTGCGGTCACTTCAACAATATCATTTAATCCTGCTATATCTTTTGGTACCACTCCCCCATAACTGTCTCTTCCCCAAGCCACCACTGAACCATTCGACCGTAGAGCCGCAAAAGCATTGTTCGAACTGCTTAACTTAATAATATCCCTCAATGCACTGATTTCACTCGGAACGACACTACCAAAATCACTACCATATCCCCATGCAACAACAGAATGATTGGCACGTCTCACAGCAAAGGCCCAAGCAGCCTCCGCAACTTCCACAATATCTGTCATTGCCGCAATTTCCGGCGGCAATGTTCCTCCCTTATCACCGCTTCCCCAAGCGACTAAGTGACCCGTGGCTCTCCGGGCCACAAAAGCACTACCTCCTCCCCACACATCCACAATATCTGTCATTGCCGCAATTGCCGGTGACACTAATCCACCATGAGCGTGACTTCCCCAAGCAACAACTTGCCCGGTAGCCCGACGAGCCGCAAATGCTCCTGCCGATCCCACAATATCGACAATATCACTTAATCCAGCAACTTCCGTTGGAACAACCCCACCATATTCTGAATTCCCCCAAGCAACGACATGACCATTGCTTAACCGTGCTGCAAAGGCATTTACTGTACTCACTATCTGAACAATATTATTTAAAGTTGCCAAAGGAGCCGGGATGTTGCCGCCAAACCCAGCGTCTCCCCAGGCAACCATATAACCGCTATCCCGCCGGGCAACAAAAGCAGCGGTATAATCTCTACCCAACCCATTTCCAATCGCGTGCCAGCCATTACCTGCAATATTACACGGGTTCAAAGTCACTAATTGATTAGCCAAACGCACACGCAAAGGACGATACGGCAAAATATCTTGAAAATTGCTGCCAACAACCCACTTCTGTTCCCCTGCATATTGCCATTCGGCTAGCACAGGTCGCAAAGTGTTGGCATTCAGCGCACTAATATAGCAAGGAGGAGTAGCCCCAAAGTTATAAAACCCCTCTCGCGAATAACGAGCGCCTATTACCAACAATTTAGCCCTTTCCCCAATTATGTAATAATCCACTGGCTGTGATCGAGCCAATTCTCCCGTTGCCCGAGTAATATTGTAATTCAACCGGACATAGCTCCCAGAATATTGTTCTAATACAGGAAAAGGCACGATGAAAGTTAGAATCTTCCCTCTTTTTTCGCGTGTCACCGTATCCTGTAATATATAGGGGCTACCAAATTCTCCTTGCCAAGATAAAGTAATCTTATCCCCTGTCATCATATTTGGGTACGGATTAACATAGATCGTCGCACCATTGATATCAATCACCTGACTTATATCTAATTGCCATTTATTATTAGCCTCTGCTATCCACGGCGCAGGCAAAAGCTCATATACTTGTTTGAGTTCATTCTGAGAAACACTATATGATGTTGACATATATTATATTCCTTTCATAATTAAAGGTGATAAAAATTTAACGCTGGAATGGAACAAACTAATAATCAACCATCTAAATAAACATTTAGACAAATTGATTAGCAGAGATTCAATCATTTAGCTTTCGTTATTCATTTAAATATTAACTTGAATCTAACCCCCTACTCATATTATCTGGAATATATTCTTATCCTGATATTCAAGGATAAGAATATATGAAATAACAACCAACAGATATTAATAATTCAATGCATCGAGAAGTCGTTTTTTCAATGATGCAACATCATCCACATTATTTTGAACCAGTAGAGTAAGATTAGCTATATCACTTTCCAGAGATTGAACCTTCTCTTCCAACTCCTTATTCTTTGCATCTAATAATATATCAATCCTTGCCGATTCAGCATGTAACTGCTGACCATTAACCGCCTCAGTACTGTGATTTGAAATATCCCCAGCCGCAACATGTATAATCTTACGTTCATGGCCGGTTTTTCCTACAGAAACAACATTCGGTTTATTCGCAATAGAATCTGCACCTAATGCAATGCTCCCTTTTTCTGTTGCAGAAGCGTGTTGACCAATCGCCACGGCCTGAGCCGCACTCGCAGTCACCTTTTGTCCCAAAGCGATAGAAGCCAAGCCGTTGGATACAGAATCAGCACCAATCGCAATGGGCCAAACGACTTTCGTATCACCCTGTTTACCCGCAATTTGATTTTGCCCAATGGCAATAGCCGCTTCACTGATGGTTTTAGAATTTCGGGGTGAAGCACCAATTGCAATAGAATGTACTGCCGGTGCTTCTGCATGTCCAAGTACAACTGAATCTTTACCAGTTGTTTGTTCAGCTATATCGGTATTTTCAATAGACATATTAAACCTCTTAATTTATAAATTAAATAACCATGCGTTGTTTGAAACTTAATAAAATGTGCAACAGAATATGATATGGATTACGTGAGCTAGTTTCACATATCAAAGCTTAAATTAACGTTATATTTATTCCGCCGACAATATTAGATATAAATCCCAGCTTGTAAATAAACTAAAATTATTGGATGGTGGAATATATTGTATGGAATTTATTTCATGTATTATCAAACTTTATGGAATATATATCCGATAAAGTTCATCATAACCAATTAATTAATCACCTCAATATTAATTGGTTTTTATATACTTAATCCAAGTAAACATATGAGAAAGCTTTATTATTAACCTTAAATTATTTGAAAAATAATTATCCAGTATACTTTTAACACCCAAAAAATATAATTACATTTGGCTAATTATAATTTTAATAATAAATACTCTCAATGAAAATTTTTACCACTGATGATTTCTCAGCCTTCATGGATGGCAATTCACCAACTCAAGACATTCCCAGGAAGTTGTTGAAAGTTTATGATCTATTAGCCAAAAATTTTGTTAATATCAATGACAAGAATCTTGAAGGCAACTTATACCCTATGGATTTCAAGATGCATCGCGGCGGCAAGGGAGCGAATCCCCGGGAGCATAGATAACGATGTGACCGGGGTGAGAGAGTGCAGCCAACAAAGAGGCAACTTGAAAGATAACGGGTATATCATCTGATTTATTAATCGAGGTAACATGTAATGAGTGATAATCGACTCATCAAAATGCAGAAAATGGCTGAGCGTTTTCATCAATCGGGCACAGTATCAAATATCACCATGAGAGAAATTAATGCATTGGTTAAACAAGATAAAAACATGAATCACTCTTCATCTAATGTGATGACCGGAAAACACATAATTAAGTGAAAACATATTTTACCGGCCGCATTTCACTAACCGTATCAGCCAGTTCAATTAATTCAATAGGGTAATCTTGTCCGGTAATGATTACCGTCTGATTAATTGGCCGTTCGCTTAATGCCTTGATAATTTCGTCGAAAAATAGATAACCGTTATTTATCGCGCAAGCCAATTCACTAAGCACGACCAATGATAATTCAGGATCACGCATCATGCGCAGCGCATGCCGCCAAACCTCAGTACAAGCGGCAATATCCTTAGCACGATTCTGCATTTCTCCAGTCAAGTTCATTGATATTAGTTGAAATTCTACCCCATGCGGCTGCAACAAAGTACGCTCGCCGACTGACCATTCATCCCTAATAAACTGGATAACGCCAGCCTTTAATCCATGACCCAACGCTCGTGTAACCGTTCCCATTGCTGCGGTGGTTCTTCCTCTGCCATTACCGGTATAGATAATGACAATCCCCCGGTTTTCTTGAGCGGCTGCAACTTGTGCCATAAATCTCTCTTTTTGCCG
This sequence comes from Photorhabdus africana, assembly GCF_035181445.1. Lineage (NCBI taxonomy): Bacteria > Pseudomonadati > Pseudomonadota > Gammaproteobacteria > Enterobacterales > Morganellaceae > Photorhabdus > Photorhabdus africana. The sequence goes on along the minus strand of NZ_JAXBVE010000017.1, from coordinate 31,482 downwards.
CTGTTTTCTCTGTTTATATCGCTCCTCACTCATTTATCCGGCTCCAATATATTAGTCAACTGTTTGTTTTGTCTGTATTCGCTTGAGATGACTCAGAGAATAATGTTTCTACCACCCGATCAACTTGTTGATGATCTTGACTGACCAACGATTGCATTAATCGCTCATTAGTGAAAAACCGTTCCCAAAAGTGACGACGGGCCGCCAAATGATGAAAATGTCGTTTTACTCGTTGACGCAGTGTTCCACCGTGAGCGGCCAGACGACCAAGATGCATCGGTAACAACTGTTCGAGTTTTTCACGCCATAATCTGACCAATACCGGCGCATTTCCCCCGGAAGAGATCGCAATCACCAATGGCGAACGATCAATCACTGACGGTGTGATAAAACTGGCTTGCTGTGGCTCATCCACCACATTGCAAAAAATGCGGCGTACCGTCGCACAATCACACACATAGCCATTCACCGCCGCATCATTAGTAGCAGCAATCACCAGCCAACAATGCTCAAGCCAGTGAGGCTCAAACTCACCGCGAATGAGTGTCACTTGGCCGTTATCCTCCCATAGCTTAAATTGCGGGGTAAATTCCCGTGCGTTAACTAATAGATGTGCACCAGCATCTAATAACAGACGCGCTTTACGCTCAGCTACCTGACCTCCTCCAACCAGCAGACAGGTTTTATCCCGGATCTGACAAAACATCGGCAAATAATCCAACATAAGTCTCCTCCCACCGTTAACGCACACCACCCGGAATCATGGTCAACAAGTGCTGACGGGGATAAAAACGAATTATGCCCCTCTGTTTCAGCCACCAGCATAGATATTCAACATCATGATGGTGACGATCGCACAATAATCCGACAACACTGCCACTATGAGCAACATTCAGCCCGTAGATCCCACTCCGTTCTACCAGTTCCAACAAACTGTCAAACGCCGGTTTGACCAACAACTTTTGACTGGCCAGTGCACTGAGCGTCGTGGCTTCTCCCAACCGCCAGTAATTCCGAGTAGTCACAGCCTGACAAAATAGTTTCCAAGCACGCTCTAGCACTGCGGCATTTTCCAGTAATACCGGATGGCGATCTAAGCGGTGATAATCAGCCGTGATCACGATTTCCGGGCTTTCCAATAACAAAATGTCTATAGCTGGCTGCCAGTCACAAGCAATTTGCGTGCTACCTGTTTGATGATCGAACAAGGTAAGTCGGCTGAATAACGTGCTATCCGTCGGCTCAAGCTGTACGCAAAAGCTAGCCAGTGTCGTTTCATCAAGTGTTTTCCCCAAATAACGCGCCGTCGCCAGCGCTGTAGCGGCAATATCAGCGGTACTACTTGCCAGCCCTTTTGCCATCGGGATCGTAGAACTCAAGGAGATCCGTAAACCTCGCGCCATCTCCACCGACAAACCAAAATACGCCAGAACAGTTTTCATCACTTGGCGCATACGGGGACGTTCATCTTTTCCCGGCACGCCATCTGCAACAGACACCTCGCTGAACCAATTCACCGGACAAGAGATCAATTTCTCACCACCAAGAATCCACCCTTGGATAAGTTCACCACACGATGCAGGACAACGCGCTTCAGCCATAACCGAATACCTGATGTAACGCCGATACCAGACGGCGATTATCATGCTCGCCCTTGATGGCGACCCGATAATGATCCACGTTCAAGCCCGGATAATTAGCACAATGGCGAATCAATATTCTCTGTTTCAGCAATGCGTGTTGAAGATCGATTTCTGGGCGCAGGCAACGCAGGAAGATATAATTTGCCGAGGGAGGCCAAACACGTAATGCCGGTAATGCAGCCAATGCCTGATAAAGCCAGCGTTGTTGCTCAGCTAACCAGCGGTGTGTTGCTTGAATGTAAGCGTTATCATTAAGCACCATTTCACCCGCCAACGCCGCGAAAGCATTAATGGTCCACGGCTCCCGCCAGCGCTTCATTGCCCGAATCCCCATTACATCACTGCTGACCAGATAACCAAGGCGCAACCCCGGAATAGCAAAAAATTTCGTGAGTGAACGTAGAATATAAAGACGAGGAAAATGCGCTATCTGAGGAATAAATCCAGCAATATCCGGGAGAAAATCGATAAACGCCTCATCAACAATCAACGCAATATTATGCTGACGGCAACGTTCAAATATTGCCTGCAATAGCACAGCATCTGGCATCAACCCCGTCGGATTGTTCGGTGTCGCGAGAAACAAACAGTCAGGCCGATGGCGCTCTAATGCCATCAACACGCGTTCATCAGGTTGATAGCTATCCGCTTCACTCATCACATACTCATCAATCTGACAATCCACTCGCTGCAAGGCGCGCCGATATTCAGCAAATCCCGGTATCAACAACATGGCTCGGCGCGGCTTAAGATAATTCACCACCGCATAAATCAATTCAGTCGCACCATTACCCGCCATCAGGTTTTCGGCAGTGCAATGATGAGCCTGCGCTAACGCTGCATGTAACCGGCGATATTCTGTATCAGGATAGTATTCTGCGCATTGCAATTGGTCGATAATGGCTGTTTTCAGGGATTCCGGCATTCCTAACGGATTGATATTCGCGCTGAAATCAATCATCTCTTCGACTGTAACACCGATTTTCAGCGCCATTTCCAGCACATTACCGCCATGTTCGCTCATCAAATATTATCCCCAAATGTTAAACAGAGAATCAGAGTGCCATCAGTGATGGAACAGCAGACAACAATAGATGCTCCCGGCTAAAAGCCAGTGTTTCCCGCAAACGCACCACATCACCAATCACAATCAATGCTGGTGCAGTCAATCCCTGAGCGGCTACCTGCTGAGCCAGCGTTAGCAGGGTTGCGCTGGCAACCTGCTGTTGCTGATGGCTAGCATACATCACAACCGCCGCCGGCGTTGTCGGCGCTTTACCGCCTGCGATCAGTTGCTCACAGATGCTCGCCAGTTGAGTCATTCCCATTAAGATCACCAACGTACCTTCCAACTTTGCCAGCGTCGCCCAATCCTGTGATTCATTTTCCTGACGCAGATGGCCGGTAACAACATGAAAACCTGAGGCATAATCACGATGGGTGACCGGGATCCCGGCACAAGCCAGACCACCAATGGATGAACTGATGCCCGGTACCACTTCAAAAGGGATCTTCGCCAGTGCTAAAGCTTCCGCTTCTTCACCACCACGCCCAAACACATAAGGATCGCCTCCTTTTAGCCGGACAACATTTAACCCTTGTTGCGCACACTCTACCAAGATCTGATTAATTTGCCGTTGCGGCACTGGGTGATAGCTCGGCGTTTTGCCGACATTAATCATTTTGCAATCATCAGGTGCTTCGGATAACAGGTCCGGGCTGACTAATCGATCATACACCAGCGCCTCAGCCTGACGGATACAGTGTAATCCTCTGACCGTAATTAGCGCCGCATCGCCGGGACCAGCACCGACCAACCAAACTTTTCCGCTATTCATCATATTTTTCACCCTGTAACGAAAGTCTGTTGGAAGATATATAACCGATAGCCAGCAACATGATCTGGTGTAAGATCAATAATTCTTCATTTTTATTAATGTATTGACGATAACCCTCTGTTCTGACGCATTGTTACTTTATCTGCTTGTTTCTCTTAGCAACTTCGCCCTGCATCTTGTATCTACACCCTATGGATTTCAAGATACATCGCGGCGGCAAGGGAGCGAATCCCCGGGAGCATAGAAAACTATGTGACCGGGGTGAGGGAGTGCAGCCAACAAAGAGGCAACTTGAAAGATGACGGGTATACGCCATTTTTATTATGACCCCTAATATTTTTGTGACCACAGTTGATTTTCCAACCAAATTGCCGATATTTAATACTGATTGATAAAAAAAAATGCCAACATACGCCTTATTGCAGACAAGAGGCGTAGCGATGGAAGCCAAGGAGTTATTCAGTGTCGGTATTGACATCGGCACCACCACCACACAAGTGATCTTTTCGCGTCTGTCACTGGTGAATCGTGCAGCGGTATCACAAGTGCCACGCTACGAGTTTGTTAGCCGCGAGATCATCTGGCAAAGCCCGGTGTTATTTACCCCCGTAGACTTCGCCGGACAATTGCGTGAAGACGAACTGTTCAGTCTGATCCAAGCACAATATCAGGCCGCAAACATCGCGCCGGAAAGTGTCGATTCCGGTGCAGTTATCATTACCGGCGAAACCGCGAAAACATGCAATGCACGCCCTGCAATTATGACGCTGGCACAAAAATTAGGGGATTTTGTTGTGGCAACAGCGGGGCCACATTTGGAATCGGTGATTGCCGGTTTGGGCTCCGGCGCTCAAGCGCTTTCACAGCAGAAAATGGCCAGAGTGCTCAACATTGACATCGGCGGCGGTACAGCCAACTATGCACTATTCGATGCCGGGCGACTTATCGCCTCCGCTTGCTTAAATGTCGGCGGCCGCTTATTGGAAACCGATCCTCACGGGAACGTTTTACGGGCACATCCGCCCGGAGTACGCATCGTTGATTCACTGTTTGGCGAAAATACAGATATTCAACATCTGACAGCCACGCAATTACAGCAAATTGCTACGCGGATGTCGCAATTGCTCTGGGAAATCGTTACCGGGCAACTCACACCTCTGGCGCAACAATTACTGATGACCGAGCCGCTGCCAAGCTGTGATGAACTAAATTGTGATGAACTCTACGCAGTCACCCTCTCCGGCGGGGTAGGAGAATGTTATCGTGAAGCATCGGATCATGACCTATTCCGTTTTCACGATTTAGGACCATTGCTGGCACAAGCTATCCATCGTGATAATGATTTCGCCAAACTGCCGCTGCAAATGCCAAAGCAAACCGTGCGCGCTACCGTCATTGGCGCTGGCGCTCATACATTATCGTTATCCGGCAGCACTATCTGGCTCGATGCACTATCGCTACCCCTGCGCAATATTCCCGTCGTCCATCCTGACACAGAAGCCACTGAATCACTGGCAGAAGCCTGGCAACAGGCACTGACACAAATGGATCTGCATGCCGAGCAGGATCTATATGCATTGGCCTTACCCGACGCCCTGCCAGTGAATTATGCCGCCGTGCAGACATGCATTACCGCTTTACAGAACTTTGCCGCACGCTATCCCTCTTCTCACCCGCTGCTCATCGTTGCAGGCCAAGACTTTGGTAAGGCATTGGGTATGCTGTTACATCCTCTGATGGGAGAACGGCCGCTGGCAGTTATTGATGAAGTGATCACCCGCACCGGGGATTATATCGACATTGGCACGCCACTATTTAATGGCACTGTGGTTCCCGTCACTATCAAATCACTGGCTTTTCCTTCCTGAGAGAGCATAAACATGAAATTGAAAACTCAGCTTTTTGGTAAGACCTATCAGTTTAAAGATGTCAAACAGGTGCTGGCAATGGCTAACGAATTGCGTTCTGGGGATATGCTAGCCGGGGTAGCGGCCGGAAATTCCCAACAACGCGTAGCGGCTAAACATGTCCTCTCGGAAATGACGATTGCGGATATTCGCATGAATCCGATCATTCCTTATGAAGAGGATTGCGTAACTCGCATTATTCAGGATGACATTAACGAAATTGCCTACGCCCGCATAAAAAACTGGAGCATTGGTGAACTACGTGAATACATAATCAGCGACGATACCCGCGTGGATGATATCGCCTTTCTGCGTAAAGGAATCAGTTCCGAAGTCGTTGCCGCCGTGGCAAAAATCAGCTCCAATGCGGATCTGATCTATGGCGCGAAAAAAATGCCGGTGATCAAAAAAGCCAACACCACCATTGGAACGCCGGGAACATTCAGTGCCCGGCTGCAACCTAACGATACCCGCGACGATGTACAAAGCATTTTGGCCCAAATTTACGAAGGACTATCGTTTGGCGTGGGTGATGCAGTTATCGGCGTCAACCCGGTAACCGACGATGTAGAAAACCTCACCCGTGTACTAGATACCCTCTATGAGGTAATCGACAAATTTTCCATCCCAACACAGGGCTGTGTCTTAGCTCATGTCACGACCCAGATAGAAGCCATTAAGCGTGGTGCACCGGGCGGTTTGATTTTCCAAAGTATTTGCGGTAGTGAAAAAGGGCTAAAAGAGTTTGGCGTAGAATTGGCTATGTTAGATGAAGCACGTGCCGTTGGCGCGGAATATTGCCGTCTTGCTGGCGATAACTGCCTCTATCTTGAAACCGGACAAGGTTCTGCTCTCTCCGCCGGTGCTCACTTTGGCGCTGATCAAGTGACAATGGAGGCACGAAACTACGGCTTAGCACGCCACTATGACCCATTTCTGGTCAATACCGTTGTCGGTTTCATCGGGCCGGAATACCTCTACAATGATCGCCAGATTATCCGTGCTGGATTAGAAGATCACTTTATGGGAAAACTCAGCGGTGTCTCAATGGGATGTGACTGCTGCTATACCAACCACGCAGATTCCGATCAAAACCAGAATGAAAACCTGATGATCCTGCTGGCAACCGCAGGATGTAATTTCATCATGGGAATGCCACTCGGTGATGACATTATGCTCAATTACCAGACATCTGCTTTCCATGATACCGCCACTATCCGCCATCTGCTCAATCTGCGCCCATCACCCGAGTTTGAACGCTGGCTGGAACAGATGGGGCTGATGGCAAATGGTCGCTTAACATCACGTGCGGGCGATGCATCGTTCTTTTTCTGATTCTTTGCTGAGATAAATCATCATGAACCAAAAAACAATTGAAAAGAATGTAAGCGAGCGGGTATCTGACCTGAAACCCGATACATCCCCTGAACTCATTGACGAAACGGAAAGTTGTACGCCGGATTTAGGCTCCTTAGAAGCCAAACAGTGGATCGGTGTCCAAAACCCGAACCGGATAGAAGTCTTACAGGAATTACGCCGCAGCACGGTGGCGAGAGTCGGTACCGGCCGCAGTGGTCCACGCCCTCGTACTCAGGCATTGCTGCGTTTTCAGGCTGATCACTCCCGTTCTAAAGATACGGTGTTAAAAGAGGTCCCGACTGAATGGATAGAAAAACAAGGATTGCTAGAAGTGCAATCTCAAGTCAGCGACAAAAACCTCTATCTGACTCGCCCGGACCTGGGAAGAAAACTCAGTGCGAATGCGGTAGAAACTTTACTGACACAGTGTAAAACAGCGCCCGATGTACAAGTTGTTATCTCCGATGGCCTGTCTACTGATGCCATTATCACCAACTATGAAGATCTTGTGCCACCCCTGTTAAAAGGGTTGGAACAAGCAGGAATGTGCATCGGTACGCCGTTTTTTGTACGCTATGGTCGCGTTAAAATCGAAGATCAAATTGGCGAGTTACTCAAAGCTAAGGTAGTTGTCTTATTGATTGGAGAACGCCCCGGATTAGGGCAATCGGAAAGTCTTTCCTGCTATGCTGTTTACCAACCCACTGTAGAAAAAACGGTTGAAGCTGACCGCACTTGTATTTCTAATATTCATCGTGGCGGCACGCCCCCAATCGAAGCCGCGGCAATTATTGTCGATTTAGCTAAAAACATGCTGGAACAGCAAGCTTCCGGCATTGCTCTTAGTCGTTGATGGAAGGGTATATACCCCTTTTACCTCGTTAAGAAAATCATCAATATAAAGATAAAAAATAGGATGGCAGGCCAGAACCTGCCCCCTGATTTATTAATCATAGCCCGACAATAAATGCGATATAACTTCAAGTTCTACATTTTGAACATAGTTACTCATGTTGGTGAATACAATTTTATAGTAATTAATCATATTAGGAGGTGATGCAAGTATTTCAGTCTTACCGGGGGAAATATCAACATAGCTATACATATTATAATTCCCAAGTGGACCAGCCCAAAAATTTACAGCCCTAATATATGCCACGCTATTGTTTTTTATAATTGCGTCAGCGAAATCAGTGGGGAATATTGCATTACCCTTACTATAAAATTCAAATGGCTCGTTAGAATTCATATATACCATTTTTGTTGGCATTCCATATTTTTTCCACAAAGAGTCCATTACAAATTCAATTTCTGCATTTTCGGTATTGCTAAGATTGGAGACTACAACTTTATAGCGGTAAAAAAGTTCTTTTGGTCCTACGAATATTTTAAGTTCGCTAGGATAAACATCAACATGACTATACTGCTGATAATCTCCAATCAAACCAGCCCAGTAATTGATAGCCCTGATTGGTACCATACTCTTGTTTTTTATAATTGCCGTTGGGGCAACACTTGGCATTACAATATCGCTATTACTATAAATCTCAACGGTTCCAAGAGGAGCTATAGAGATAGTTTTTTTCAATGACATTATTTTTTCCCTTATTATTTCTGTTGTTTAGTAATATATATAATAGGTAGTTTTACCTGTAAAATTTAACTTAACACTTCCCACGAACAGTTAAATATTGAAATTTGTCAGTGAAGTAAAAGGAATACGATAAACAAATTTATCGTATATAATTTTTCATTCAATCATGTAATAGCCAAAATCAGATACTGTTTTTTCCTCATTATCTATTCTGATAACATTTTTTTCTCTCATTTCTATTACAATGGCAGTACCATACTACTGAGTACAACAAATTTTCTAAAAACAGATCTAAAGAAAGCATTTATTAGGTATAATAGTTATGTTACACTAATTCATTATATCAACAAAATATTATGGGATTGAATAGATGGATTTGGAAAAATTAAGAAAATTAACCCTCAGTAGCGGATTCACATTTAAAGAGCTTCTTATGATGCAAAGGATCTTTAAAAATCTTGACGATGATGAAAGAAGGTATCTTATAAAAACTTATACAAAAAGCGATAATATTTACAACGTTATAATATTATTTGCTGGAGAAGTAGGTTTTCCTGTGTTATATATAACTGCTTGGTATATAGTGTTCATATTAATAGAACTGTATGATAATGCATGGTTTATGGTTCCATTTACATCACTTATTTATGTTATTGTGACGATGACATGTTTATGTTATAAACGTTTTTGTCAGAATTATCCTTTCACCCTATGCATAAAATTAATCATTTTCTATACTCGCCTAAAAATAAAAGAACAACTCAAACAGTTATAAGAAATAAGCATGTTATGGTAAAAAATTTATAGAGTTAGAAAACGAGTTTAAAAAAATGGATTTAATTGACTTAAGAAAATTAATATTAAATAGCGGATTCACCTTAAAAGAATTACTTAAGATAAAGCGAAACTTTATTATCTTATATAAAGACAAACCTGATATTTATGATAAATACCAAAGTAAAACAGATTGCTTTTATCGTTATCTGTTACTTATAGGTGAAGAAATCGCCATACCATTGATATATTCAACACTAATTAACTTATTTATAATATCAGGAATGTTTTTCAGTGGAAAAGCATATGGAATTCCATTGATGTTTTTTGTTTACTTATCAATAACGACATCAGCTTTATTCTATTTCAGCTACTCCGTTAACTGTAATTTCATAACAGGATTAAAATTAGCAATATTCTATATTCGTTTTAAAATAAAAAACAAATTTAATCCTTGAGTTAACCAATAAAATATGATAAAAACAACTAATTATAAAACCAAATAAAATCGAGCATGAATAAATGAACCTAATTGACTTAAGAAAATTAATATTAAATAGTGGATTCACCTTAAAAGAATTACTTAAGATAAAGCGAAACTTTATTATCTTATATAAAGACGAACCTGATATTTATGATAAATACCAGAGCAAAACAGATTGTTTTTGTCAGTATCTATTACTTATAGGTGAAGAAATCGCCATACCTTTAATATATTTAACCACAATTTATTTATTTATGATATTAGGTATGTTTTTCAGTGATATGGCATATGGAGTGCCATTAATGTTTTCAATTTACTTATTCTTTGCGATCTCTGCTTTTATTTATTACAGCTTCTCCGTTAGCTGTAATTTAATTACAGGTTCAAAATTGTTAATTTTCTATATTCGTTTTAAAATAAAAAATAAATTTCAATCGTCATGAAGTTTATTTATGTCATCTATCAAAAGTTTGACTTTATATCCACTACTTAATACTTGAATGGTTAACATAGGCTTTGGTGTTAGCTGCCATTTTCTGGCAAGATCCGAATTAATATATCTGAACAATTTCCCTGTCCCCGGCTTGACAGAATAGCCTCCTGATATATTATTCTTGGATTTAACCGGTTTAAGCTTGAGCACTCCATAAGTCCCATATAAACTTGCTACGAGATCAACTGAACTATAAGCAACATCAGCTACATCATCACCATAACCTAAAGCATGAGAGGCATATCGATAACCTTTCCTAACCAAACCTATTTTTTGATTCTCATAAAGGATCGGACTAATAGCCTCATAAAAATTACTACCTCCATGAGCAACTAGCACAGCACCCATTAATTGAACCCTTTTAGATCTTACAATTCTCCCTGAATTAATTACAGCAATACCAGCAGCTGTTTGAGCAATACCAGCAACAACCCCACCGCCTATTTTTGCGTATTTAACTACGCCCTGATCTTCAAATATATCGGTTACAATATATTTGGTATAATCCTTACGCCTTAAAGCCTGATATTCTTTTTCCGTTATTTCATATTCATCTTTTACTGCATAAACCAATCTCTTTTTTTCATTTACATCAAATGTATTTTTAAATTCACGTGTTTTTATATTAACAAAGTCATCAATTTCTTTTAAATATGACATTCTCAATTGGCTATCTTCTATAAAAAAGCTGGCAGCCAAGTGTGCTTTACGCTTCAATGACGAAGCGTAATTATTTAAATCATAAGAAAGATGAGATATCCCTTTCATAAAATCCTCAGTAAACGTTGTCTTCCCATATGCTATATGCACTGGTGCCGGACATAATATGTTCCCACGTTATTGATTTATACATCAAAGATAAACTCTCCTGTGGCTGACATTCATTATGCGTAGATGAATTTGGATAAAATCCATTCAATGCACATATATATGCGCCGGTGAGTTTTATCTTATAATAGAGCTCTAAACCACCTTTAGTGGATGTTCTGTAAAAATAAAAAATACATTGCAACGATTCTTTATTCGTTATAGCCAACCCCAAAAGAGGAGAAGATTTATCTATTGGCTTTCTTATCTCAACTGGCTGATGGTTAACATGTTGACCTCTGGTTATATTGGAAGTCAATTCATAAACAAATATATGGTCTTCATGACCAAGCTGACATGTGTTACCAATAGAATCAACCGTTGAACATCCTTGTGATATCAAACCTTGCTTATCACCCTTAATTTCCAAATAGATTATATTCGCCATAGAAAACCATCAATTAGTCAATATTCAAAAACATGAATATATATTATCTTGAGAAGAAATATAATATAAATATTGGCTTCATTTCCAAAGAATGTGATAAAACTCATGACAAGGAAAATTTCGTTAATCCTTTAGTGTTAGAAATAACATTTAAACACTGTAAATATTCTACTTAAATCAACCTTGAAACCCAAAACAACTACGTATGATGGAAGTCATTGGCAAGAAAATATTACGAGATATATTTACCTGAAATACTTAAAGTTATTATTCAAGACAGGTCTGAATATAACGATTTTATTTTTTTATTAATGCGGGTTATCAAATTATCCTGACAACTAAAACGGCAACACAATATTACTTTCAGCAAGTAGCCCCATATTGTTATACATCGCACAAGCCGCATCCACCAGATGCATAGCCAACGCAGCGCCACTCCCCTCCCCTAAACGCATGTCCAAATGCAAATAAGGCTCTAATTGCAGGTGTTGCAACGCAATAATTGAGCCTTTCTCTGCCGATAAATGCGAAGGGATCAGGTAATGACGCACATCGGGTGCAATTCGACAAGCGGCCAGCGCCGCCGCATAAGAAGGAAAACCATCCAGAATCACTGGCAGCCCGACAGAGGCAGCACCAAGCATTACGCCCGCCATACCCACCAAATCATAACCACCAACCTTTGCCAATACATCAATGCTATCTCTGGCATCAGGCCGATTGATTTCAATCGCTTGTCGCACAACCGCCACTTTATGATGCAGGCGTTCACTTGGGAAGTTAGCCCCAATGCCGACAATCTGTTGTGGATCGTTGTCCGTAAAGACGCTGACCACAGCCGCCGCCGGTGTGGTATTCGCCATACCCAATTCGCCCACACCAAACAGTTGCACGCCATTTGTAATCTGTTCCAGCGTTAAACATGCGCTTGCCAATAACAAATCTTCGGCTTGCTGGCGGCTCATTGCCGGCCCTTGAGCAATGTTGCCACTGCCACGCTCCACCTTCATGTTCACTAATCCCGGCACAGGATCACTGTCAATGCCCACATCCACAACTTTTACATCAGCTCCCGCATTTGCCGCCAACACGCAAACACCGGTAATCCCTTTCATCATATTCTGCGCATGAATAGCCGTTGCTGATTTGGGCGATATGGTCACGCCTTCGTCATAAACCCCATGATCAGCAACCATCACAATAATCTGCTTACGATCAATATGATGACCCGATAATCCCCGCATGCCAGCGAGCTGAATCGCCAGATGCTCCAGACGTCCGAAGCTGCCTGTTGGTTTAACCAGCCCATCTAACCAGGCAGCAGTATGCGCCATAGCAATGTTATCCAACGGCACAATCGCATTAATGATCGATGAAAGTGTTTGCATGATGTTATTTCCGTGTCTCAAGCTGCCAGTCAGTCCGGTTATTAAATGTTCGCAAGGTAGTAAATCCATGTTGGATTTCCACGACACTGTATGTTCCTTGTTCAAAATGAAAGTGCCACATAGCAGCAGGCGGCATAGCCAGCAGACGCGCCAGTAATAAGCCCAATACTCCCTGATGAGCAACCAGCAACAGATTATTCTGACTTTCTGGTGTCAACAGTTGCTGAACCACGTTCTCTATCCGGGCCGCAAATGCTGAGAAAGTTTCACCGCCAGTCGGGGATGCCTGTTGCCAATCGGCTAACCAAGCAGCCCAAGCTTCTGCGTCTTCATGTTGCAAATCGCGGTGATGGCGCATTTCCCATGCGCCGAAATGCATCTCATTGAGTTGCGTATCAATGGTAGCTGATAACGAATGACCGGCCAGAATAATCTCCGCAGTATGACGCGCCCGCCGTAACGCGCTGCTTATCGCTTGCGAAAATGTCACTGCCGATAGATAACGGGCAACTTGCCGAGCCTGATTGATCCCCGTTTCAGTCAACTCCACATCTGTCATCCCACAGAAAACACCGCTCAGATTCGCTTCTGTTTGACCGTGCCGAACCAGAAATAGTCGCATTGTTGTTACTCTACCTCAGATGTTTTTTAGAGCAGTTAATTCAGAAACACGTAGATTCAGACTCGTTTTTTAGCATGTTACCCCCATTCATCATAAAATGACTTGCGAATGTGTGTCGTAGTACATGTCTCGCCAGCCTTTTTGCTAGATTAGGAATCATTGATTTAATACCGTTTTGGGTAGCGATTACCCAACGTTCATACTGTTGCGCTTCGGACTTTGTGCCGAAGCACTTACGAATATGCTTGCCCTTGCGGGCGAACATCAGCAAGGTACTACCCGCTATCCAGTTTGGATACACTCACAAAATGTCTACCAGAAATTTCACCCAAACAAATAACGAGCCACAGCTAATGCCAACCCAGCGGTACCAATTATGGTTGCAGCTAACCACTTCGTCCGTGCACTGATTTCTTTATGTAGATCGCCTTTTGTCGCAAACTCTTCAGATCGAGTTGTTAGCTTGGTTAACTCTATCTTTATTTGCATGACATCTGATTCAAGACGCGCCACTCTTGGTTCTAAACTGCCGCCATCACCGCCATCATTACGGGTAGTATCCATATCATCACCCCCTTTACGTTTGGTACTATTCATATAAGATATATTACTCATCATGAGATTCCTTCTCTTGCTGACTCAACCAATGAAGCACAGATCTGACTTCATGAGTGGTAATATAGCCACAATTATCACAGCTGAGTTTATAATAATAATTAGCATCACTGTCGGTAGGTTGTTCTGGTGCGTGTCTGAAAAAAGTAACAAATGTTTTGCTAACCGATTGCCCATGAAGCAAGTCAGCAACCGCAGCTTTGCTTGTCTCAGCAATAACTTGCTCACCAACACTGTGGCACATCGGGCATATTCGAGTTACTTTCTTCGCGTCCAAGAACTTGAAGAAAGTATCAGCATTTATTGTTTCCAACTTCTTAATAAGTTTGTTTTTGTCTTTCATTTAATCACTATTATAAATGTTTTCGTTTAATGGGTTTCTTAACTTATAAACAAAGGGGAACCACGCTCCCAACGTATGTATATCTTTATACCCGTCATCTTTCAAATTGCTTCTTTGTTGGCTGCGCTCACTCACCCCGGTCACATAGTTTTCTATGCTCCCGGGGATTCGCTCCCTTGCCGTCGCGATGCATCTTGAAATCCATAGGGTATATACCCGTCATCTTTCAAATTGCTTCTTTGTTGGCTGCACTTAGCGAGAATAGGGGTTGGGTATTTTGCCAGGCAATTACTCACAGTAGCGCCAGTAAAAACACCAACTCCCCAACTTCCACCGATGCACCAAGGGTATCACCGGTCTGACCGCCTAAACGGCGGTGCAGATACACCGCCAGCAACCCGATAACCAACAGCGTAATCGCCAATGCCAACACACCAGACCAGCGCATCAGTAGAGCAATCAATATTGCCCCACCTAACAATGTCAACAGTGCCTGATAACCGTTAACCCGACCGATATAGAGATTCCCCAAGCCACGCCCTTCACGAGCACAACGCTGGCGGTACATTAACAAGATAATCGCACTCCTGCCGGCAACAGATGCCGCAGTCAAAGCCATTAGCATGGGAGCGCCACGCAGAGATAATTCGCTCACCACCAGCACTTTCGCCAAAATAAGCAAGATCAACGCCAATCCACCATTTGTTCCCAAACGGCTATCACGCATAATCTCTAGCATTCTTTCCCGCTTACGGGCAGAAAATACGCCATCACAGGTATCCGCTAAACCATCAAGATGAAGAGCCCCGGTTAACAGCGCCAGCGCTAATACGTAACCCAGTGCCGCCAAGGGTGCGCCACTCCAGGGAGCCAGCAAGGTAAAAACCGCCGACGCCAGCACACCGACGATTAATCCAACCAGTGGGAAACTCGCTATACCTCGCACGTACTGATCGATTTCCACTCCCTGTGTCCAGCGTGATGGTACTGGAATGCGGGTCATAAATTGTAAGGTGGCAAGAAACAAACGCAGGCTCATTTAATTTTTACCTCAATGCCCGATACCATCAAAAATACTTCACTGGCAGCCGCCGCCAGCCGCTGGTTAACCCTTCCGGCAATGTCGCGGAAATGGCGGGCCAGACGGTTCTCCGGCACAATACCCATTCCCAATTCGTTAGTAACCAGATATATCGGGGAAGTCATGCGGGCACAAGCCGCTAACAGATCGCTAATTTGTTGCTGAATCCCCACCTCTAATACAGCAAAGTCCATTTGTTCAGGTGGCGTCTCTCCAGCTTGCTCAAATAATAGGTTGGTAATTAAGGTGGTGATACATTCCAAGATAACCGCTTCTCCCGGTCGGGTTTGCGTCGTGATAACTGCACCGAGATCGCGATAACCTTCCCATGTACGCCAATGAGCCGGCCGATTTTCGCGGTGCAGTTGTATACGTTCGGCCATTTCACTGTCTGTCACTACGGCAGTCGCAATATATAACACCTGTTCACTCGCTTGTGCCACCAGTCTCTCTGCCAGCACACTTTTACCACTTCGAACCCCGCCAGTGATTAAGATCACGGAACCGAACCTTGTCGATGAGTTTTCATACATTGATAAATCCGTTCTATATCCAGATGTTCGCGCATGGCTTTCGCCAGAAGGTCAAACTGAGTCTGTTTGTAGTGGGTATAATCCAGTATTTCCCCTTGATAATCCGCCAATCCTTTGCGCTGACGCAAAGCGTTAAGCAGAGCTCGGGTAAAATTAGCGCTATCAAATAAGCCATGAATATAACTGCCCATCACACTGCCTGCTCGATTAACCGCGCCATCACACCAACCACCCGATTGGCCGTTACGCTCGGTAATACAGGCAAACGGGGTTGCATCCGCTCCCAGTATCGAGTTGCCCATATGAATTTCATAACCGCGAATAGGCTGCTCAACGCAGTCTGACAGCAAGCCCGGCAATGCTGACAAGCTGTTACCGTTTACCCTAGTCGTTACTTTTTCATGGGCAAAACAGGTTTCCATATCCAACAATCCAAGGCCATCCATCTGTTCAATACCCGACTCCACCCCATCAATGATCCGTTTCCCCAGCATTTGATAACCACCGCAGATACCGATAACAGGAACACCAGCCTGATGTGCCGTTAACAAGGCATCCGCTAACCCGTTCTGTCTCAGCCATTGCAAATCTCCCAATGTGTTTTTGCTACCGGGCAAGATGATCAAATCCGACGGCTGCAACGCGGATGGTTGAGTCACATAACGCAAGCGAACATCCGGTTGCACCGCCAGCGCATTAAAGTCAGTAAAATTAGCAATATGAGGCAAACGAATCACGGCAATATCCAGCGCCTTTTCTGTCGCGCCATCATATTTGCCCGTTTGTAGCGCTACGCCGTCTTCATCTTCCAGATCAATATCCAACCAAGGCATGACGCCCAATACAGGCACGCCAGTTAAAACTTCAATCTGTTCAATACCCGGCTGGAGCAGGCTGATATCACCTCGGAATTTATTGATGATCACCCCTTTTACCCGCGCTCTCTCCGCCGGGCGTAGCAGTGCCAATGTGCCATAAATGGCCGCAAATACGCCGCCGCGATCGATATCCGCGACCAACAACACAGGGGCATCAACCATCTCCGCCATCCCCATATTGACAATATCTCGATCTCGCAGATTGATCTCCGCCGGACTGCCAGCCCCTTCCAACACAATGACGTCATATTCACTCGCCAGACTGTGAAAAACTTCGCAAATTTGCTGCTGTAAACTGGGCTTATACTGGTGATACTCCACCGCATTCATGCTACAAGCCACTTTTCCCATTAACACCACTTGCGCTTTACGCTCGCTGGTGGGTTTAAGCAATACTGGATTCATCCGTACATCCGGTTCAATACCCGCTGCCTCTGCTTGAAAAATCTGCGCCCTTCCCATCTCTTCACCGTTAATAGTGATACCAGAATTCAGCGCCATATTCTGTGATTTAAACGGTGCGCAGCGATAACCATCTTGAACAAAGATACGGCACAATCCCGCAACCAATACACTTTTTCCAACATCAGATGCCGTACCCTGCAACATTAAAGACAAGCCCATCATGCTATCTCCTTCAATTATTGGTGTAGCAGAGCAAAAAGCTGCTCCTCAGTTTTATAGAGCAGCGATCTTAGTTCGCAATCACGCCTTACCTGATGGAAAGGGTTGACCCGGCGATCAATGTATCCAATTTGTCAATATTCGCCACCATTGCCAACCCAATGAATATTTTTGCTACCATACCAGCACTTATTTCTCAGTATGCCATTGTTTATTCACTAAAATGGTGGAGAAATAAGGTAATTTTTGATCAGCATCCACCTGATCCAAACGGCACCAGCACTGCTCACTTGGCAATGTCGCATCCGCCATCAATAAAGCATGTTCAAACAGATTCAGGCGTGCCAACAATGTACTCACGGCGGCAAAACGGCTATAGACTTTCATCAGTACCACGCAATCATGCGTTTGCAATGCCTGCTCCAGCTCAGCTTCTGGCGCAGTACAAGACATTATCGCCATTGATTGCTGTTCCATCGCCAGTGGTAATACGCTACGCGCGGCAATCGCAGCAAAAGAGGTGATACCTGGGACAATTTCCAGCCACTCTTGCCGACCAATTCGCGCCAGCAAAAAGACCCAAGTACTGAATAACATGGCATCACCAAGGGTGATAAAACCCACTTGCCGCCCTTTGGCGACTTCATCTTGCAGTTGTTGCGCCACTTCATCCCATACCACCTGTTTCTCGTCACCATTACTGTTCATCGGAAAATGGCAGGTACGAATTTCCGTGTGGGGTAACAGGTATTCACGCACAATGGAGAGCGCCAGACTATCCCCCCCTTTACGTCCAGCGGGTGCATAAAGCACATCAAGGCGAGCAAGTATTCGAGCTGCACGTACGGTAACTAAATCACTGGCTCCCGGACCAACACCTATCGCATAAAGTCTTCCATTCATCACACCACCTCCTGTTGTTCTGCCTGTATTGCTTCCGCCAGATGTTGAACGAACATTTCGCGGATCAGCGGATTTTCACCTAACCCCTGTAACCAAGACTGGGTTTTTATCCCAACAGCTTCTAATTGAGAACGCCACGAATCCGGTTCGTCCGATGCCATATCGTTAATCGCATGATCACCGGCCACCAGCATTAATGGCATTAAATGTACCTTACGTATCGCCTGCCGCCGCAAGCGGATGATGATATGGTCGATTTCCGGGTAGCTTTCCACCGCGCCAACCAACGCCGGGAAATCATGTGAATTCATCAGGTGATCAAGACACGCGTAGGCAGAAAAGGCATGGTGACTGGCACCGTGTCCCATAAACACCACCCGCTCATCTTCGGCTAACGGCGGCATCTGACTTTTTAAGGCAATAAGCAGTTGTTGATAATCAGCAAAACGGTTAAGCAGCGGCGTACCCACCACTAATCGTTGGAAATGATCACTAAAGGTACGCACTTCACTGACAATCTTTTCATATTCGTCACCGTTGATGACATGGAGGGATTGAATAGCCACATCCTGATACCCCTCGTTGACCAAACGCTCCAACGCCTGACGTGGGTTATCCACCTGTAGACCATCACGTTTTTTTAATTTACGGATGATCATCTCTGAGGTGAATGCACGATACAGATCGCGATCACGGTAAGCTGCGGCCAATTGTTGTTCACAGACATCAATATTCTTTTGTCGGGTTTGATGATAGCTGGTACCAAAGCTGATGATTAATAGTGCTTTTTTCATTTTATTGCCCTCATTATTCCTGCCAACTGGCTAGGTGTTGGACAAACTCATCCAGCGAACTAATCTGCTCTCCTTCATCTCCCTGTAAAGTCTGTGTAGGACGGCACACCACAATACAGGGAATATTGAGTGCCAAGCAGGGCGCGACTTTCTGTTGATATCCCCCCTCGGCCCCGGACTCTTTTGTGATCACCACATCAGGGTGACAAAATTCATACACTGCATGATTGAATTCCGCCGTAAATGGCCCACGCAACGCGATAATATGATCGACCCCCAATCCTAACGCTTCACACTGAATCAATACCTCGGCGGTCGGCAATACCCGTACCAACAACGTTTTTCCCGGTAGTAAACGCTGATACAGCGCCAATTGCTTACTGCCGGTGGTGAGCAAGATCCGTTGCCCTAGTGTCCGGGCAACGTCGCAAGCCGCCTCGATACTATTTACTTTGTGCAACAGTGGATGGCTCAGTAAGTCAATCTCACTGGGACGCTGATAACGAGTCAGCCGCAGTGACAAACGACGACACGCTGTGAGCACGTTGTGGCTTAGTGCATCTGCGTAAGGATGAGAAGCATCAATCACCCAACGTACCTTATGCTGATCAAAGTAATCCACCATCGCCTCGGCATCCATTCGCCCCACCACCACCTCTCCCTGAATATCACCCGCCAGTTGTTTGCCTGCATCAGTCGCAACAGAGAGACGATAACCTGCTCCTGCTGCGTCTAATGCCTGGCAGAGCAACCGGGCATCGCTGGTACCACCGAAAACATGGATAGCCGGATGGCTCATAATTCATACCCCCGTGGCGTGATCATCAATCCATCACGGCAATAGGTTGTTTGATTGCCAACGATCACCAGACTGGTCATATCCACCGGGGAGAAATCCATCTCGCCGAAAGTAGTGATCCATTTATCCTGTTTTTTACGTCCCGCCGCTTTTACTACGCCAACCGGTGTCTGTGCCGCTTTCCACGGCCGCATAAGTTCAAACGCTTTGGCAAGATGTCCTTCCCGGCCACGGCTACGTGGGTTATAAAAACAGATAACAAAATCGGCTTGTGCGGCGGCAATAATACGTTTCTCAATCATCGGCCACGGCGTTAGCAGATCACTTAAACTAATATGACAAAAATCGTGCATCAACGGCGCGCCTAATAACGACGCCGCAGCAATACTGGCGGTGATCCCGGCGACCAATTTAACTTCAAGATCACACTGTTGCTGGCAAACCAATTCCAGTACTAAGCCGGCCATGCCATAAATTCCCGCATCACCGCTGCTGATCAACGCGACTTTACGGCCGGACAATGCCAGATCGATCGCTTTCTGGCAGCGTTCAATCTCCTTGCACATACCGGTCTTAATCACTTCTTTATCCATCGTTAGATGTTTAACTAAATGGGTGTAGGTTTTATAGCCGACAATAATTTCCGCTTCTTGGATCGCTGCAATCGCGTCCTGCGTCATCATGGATTCATTGCCTGGTCCAATACCGATTACTGTTAACATGATTGTGATACCCCCAAAGTGATAGTGACGCCCTGCTGACGCAAGGTCCGACCAACCAATTTTCCTTCACTCATCAACCAAGCGACGGGTTGTGAAACACTGCCAACCCCCACGGTCTGGCGGACAAAATCGGATGCAGGAAAACGTTGCTCATGAAGACTTAATTCATTAACACTGAACAACTCAAATGGCACACCCCAGCGCTGTGCAAGCTGATTTAGCGCGGGTTCATCCTTTTTAATCACAACACTGCCGATGGCACGTAACGCCATCAGATCGAAATGGTTTTCCGCCATCTGCTGCTGCAATAGCTCAATCACTGTTTGCAATGGCGTATCCCGGCGACAACCGATCCCGGCCACCACACGCTTCGGCACCAGTTTGTAAACCGGTAGAGACAACTCCGGCAATGCATCTCGCAATGTGATACACACCAGCGTATCCAGCGCGGGCAATTCCTCCAGACACGCTACCGAGACAAACCCTCGGGTATCACACCGCTCGCGTTCACTCAGTAGTGGCTCATCCCACCACAGCCCCACTTTCTGACCACTGACCAGCATTTGATTTATCACCTTCACCACATGGCGAAAATCCTGCATATCGGCATCTAATTGCGTGGCAAGAGTGTCCAACGCCGCCATCCCGTTAACGTCTGTAGCTGTCGTAATCACCGGGTCAGCTCCTAGCAACTCCGCCAAATGGTGAGTCAATGCATTAGCGCCACCCACATGACCGGATAACAGGCTAATCACATGCTGACCCCCTTCATCAATCACCACCACGGCGGGATCATGCATTTTGTCGTTTATGAGTGGCGCAAGCAGGCGTACCGTGATGCCAAGCGCCGCCACCACAACCAACGCTGAATAGTGTTTAAATGCCTCGCGCAACGTGTCGCCAAAGCTGCCATTAAAAGGCGTAAACCCCGGCTCCAACAACTTTTCGCTGGTAAAACAGGTCAGAGGAAGATGCGTTTTCAACCGACGTACCAGTCTGACCCCGCCCGGCGTCAGACAGAACACCGCAATCGACTCATGCCCGGCGATATTCATGGCTAAACCCCGCATCATAAAGCTTGGAATAGTGGTACTCCTCCCCCAAAAAAGCACCGACCAGAATCAACGCGGTTTTACGAATACCCGCTGCCTGTACTTTTTCAGCGATATCCGCCAACGTACCGCGCACGGTTAAGCTTTCATCCCAAGTCGCTTTGTAGATCACCGCGACCGGCGTCGTTGCCGGATAGCCACCAGCTTGAAGACGCGCAGCCACATGTCTCATTTTCTGTACAGAAAGATAAATCGCCATTGACGTTTGATGGGCCGCGAAGGATTCCAGTTGTTCGAGCGGCGGCACTGGCGTGCGCCCTTCAATCCGGGTAATGATCAAGCTTTGCGCCACTTCCGGTACGGTATACTCCACCCCTAATTGCGCGGCAGCCCCAAGGAACGCACTGACACCCGGTATCGAGACAAAGCCAATGCCCGCATCGGTCAAAGCTTCCCCTTGTTCACGTATGGAACCGTATAACGAGAGATCGCCGGTTTGCAGTCGCACCACCAATTTACCCGCACGAACACCATCAACCATCAGTGCAACAATCTGTTCCAACGTCAGGCCGGCGCTGTCATGACACTCAGCCTCCGGCGGGCAATAATCCAGCAGTTCGGTATTAATCAGTGAACCGGCATAAATCACCACCTGCGCCTGTTGCAGCAAACGGTAACCTTTCAGGGTGATTAGCTCTTTGTCACCCGGTCCGGCCCCGACAAACCACACTTTTCGAGGATCAAAATATTCAGACATCGATCTTCTCCTTGTAACAGGAAATCAGATAAGTCGGATTATTCGGTTTGAAATAGTGACCGGTACCCAAGGTCGCCAGAGTAGATGCTTGTAATTGTATGCACTCCAATTGACTTATCTGACAGGTCCGCAAATGTTCCAATGCATCATTCAAGTTATTCAACAAAATGAAAGTCAGTACCAGACGGCCACCGGGGTACATGTGATCCAGCGCCCAATCGATCAAGGCAGTCAATTGCCCGCCACTGCCGCCAATAAACACGGCATCCGCCATCACATCCAATGCTAACGGAGCTTCTCCTGCAATAATCTCCACATTATGACAACCCAGTCGTTGACGATTCTCCTCAATCAAGGCCAGTGCCGCCGGGTTGCGTTCAATGGCAGTAACGGTCAGCGCCGGGAAGCATAACGCCGCCTCCAATGCCACACTGCCCGTACCCGCGCCCACATCAATCAATTGGCTGGCATCATTGAGTTCCAGCCGCTCCAGCGCCAATGCACGTACAGGTTCTTTGGTCATCGGCACTTTCTGTCCGCGTAAAAATTCATCATCTCTCATTTAGGATCACCACCACATTCATGTCATAGTCAATCGCCACCGCTTCCGGCCGCAGACGGTGAATACGCTCATTAGGCAAAGAGAGGTTTTCACCAATAATCAATGTACGGCTCAGGCCACGCTCAATAATGGCCTCCGCAATTGCCCGCGGACCGACGCGCCCATCAGTTACCATGCCTACTTTGTCGTGTTGCAAAAGCCAGTCAAAATCCGGGGTACGCCCGTGACTGCTGGTCAGATAGATATCGTTCATATCCAGCGCAGCTTTGGCACACAGATACTGAATTGAACTGATACCCGGAATGATGCGCAGATCATCTGCGGTAAAATATTCAGACAATAATTTGCCAATGCCATATAACAGCGGGTCACCAGACGCTAATACCACAATCCGGCGTGTACTGTTGTTCTGTAGCCAAACAAGCAAACTGGCAAGATCAGCATCCAGTACGCGGGTTTCGTGGGTAATGCCGCTAAATATCTCCAGATGGCGTCTACCGCCGACCAATACCTCCGCCTCAGTGATAGAGTGCTGTGCCTGCGGTATCAGATACGCAGTATCGCCGGGACCAATTCCCACTACGGTGATCATCGCATTGCCTCCAAAATGTCATTTAATGGGCGACTGGTGCCAAGTATCTGATTATCAAAGGAGAACATGATGGCATCACAGCGCGGCGGGTTAACCGCAAAACGCAACATTTCACTCATTCGTTCACAAATGCGTTCGGCAATGCGGTCATAAACCGCTTGCAAGCCGTGTTCTGCAATCAATTCCATTGCAGCTTCCGTGGTATCGCAGTGACTCACCTCCAACAGTAATTCCTGCGACGCTCCCATCAGTGCCAGATAAGCAATCAACGTTTCCATGCGGCCATCAGCAATATGACTGTGGGTATGGAAAATGCCGGCGGCCACTTTCACCAGTTTGCCGGGATGTCCCACCAACATGATATGGCGGAACCCAAGCCGCACCGCTTCCTGCAACATGTAACCCACGAAGTTACTCATGGTGACCACTAGCTGACCGTCAAGCCCCAATTGTTCACGCACAAAACGCTCACCGTGATTGCCCGGCACCAGAATGACCTTTTCAGCACCCGCCGAACGTTTCATTTCCAGCTCTATCGCCAACGAACGTTTCCAACTCTCTTCCGACATTGGCGTGACGATGCCGGTAGTACCAATGATAGAAATGCCGCCCAGTATCCCCAATCGCCCGTTGTAAGTTTTCTTTGCCCGCTCTTCCCCTTCCGGCGCGAAAATTTCCACCTCCGCGCCCCGTAAAGGGCCGATAGCTTCCCGTACCGCGGCCTCAATGGTCTGACGCGGTGTACGATTAATGGCCGCGCTGCCTACCGGCAATCCCACACCTTTACGGGTAACCGTGCCAACACCTTCCCCGCCCCGCAGATGGATCTCACCGTGATCGCACAAGGTGACACGAGCAAAAATCAACATGCCATGAGTGGCATCTACATCGTCGCCACCGTCTTTACGGATAGCGGCGGTCGCCTGCTGTCCTTCAATCAGCGGCTGCTCAACGTTAAGGCGTAATGTCACACCAGAAGGGGTAACAATAGAAACGTGATCGATAACTTGCTGACGCAGCACCATTAATGCGGCAACCTTGGCGGCAGCGGTAGCACAGGAACCCGTGGTATAACCTTTGCGATACTGCTTACCGTTATGCCAGATGCTGTCTAGTTGCATGGTGTCACTCATTGTGCCTCCTGCAATCGGTACAGAATGGCATTGATAATCGCCGCCGCGATATTACTTCCCCCTTTACGACCTGCGGCGGCGATACAAGGCAGTTCACTTTGCATCAAAGCAGCTTTCGATTCCGCCGCACCGACAAAACCGACAGGCACTCCAACCACCGCCAATGGTGAAGCCTTCCTTTCCAGCAAGCGGAACAGGGCGGTTGGCGCGTTACCGAACACGAAGATTTTGTCCCCTGCTTCCGCCAGTGCGACGTCTACCGCGGCCATAGAACGCGTGATACTCTGCGCTTTCGCCATCTCGACCACGCGCGGATCACTGATATAGCAGCGGCATTCACACCCCATCTGATGTAACAGTGCTTTGTTGATACCGGACTGAACCATCGTCGTATCGGTATACAAAGTGCATCCCCGACTCAATGCCTCTGTCATGCGGGCCAGCACACCCGGCGAGAACCATAAAATATCCAACCAGTCAAAATCTGCGGTGGTGTGGATCACCCGTTTAATCACCGCTTCTTGCATCTCATCAACAAAACGATAATCGGGGCGCTCACTGGCAATAATATCGCCAATGATTGCGAAGCTATTTTGTTCAATTTGCTGAGGTTTCTGGAGGTAGTTCATATTGTTGCCCTTTTTTAAGCCATACCGACCAACAGTAAGCGCAACAGCGCAAACAACAGTAAGGCCAGTTGCGAAGCTATCATCATCAAATAGATGCTGAGCGGGATATCCGTCAGCGCAATTTTACGGCGTTCATCACCCATCCAGGGTTTATCTACTCGTTCACCAAAATAACAACTCGGACCACCAAGGCGGATACCCAACGCTCCCGCAACCGTCGCTTCCGACCAGCCACAATTAGGACTGGTATGCTGATAACGATCACGCCAGCCAATACGCAGTGCCTGACGAAAATCAAGCCGAATGAACCAAGCCGCCGCACTTAACAACAGCCAACTCAGCCGCGCCGGTAACCAATTCGCCAGATCATCCATGCGAGCAGAAACATACCCAATGGCGCGATATTCCTGAGTTTTGTACCCCACCATTGAATCAAGGGTGTTAATCGCTTTATAAGCCATTGCCAACGGCGCACCACCAATCATCAGGAAAAACAGTGGAGCGATAACCCCATCAACGCTGTTTTCCGCCACCGTCTCCACGACTGCGCGCGTGATTTGCGGTGCATCCAGTTGAGAAGTATCGCGCCCGACAATCCATGACAATTGCTGGCGACTCTCATCCAATAAGCCCTGTTGCAATACACCATGTACCTCTAGCGCGGTGTCACTCAGACAACGGCCAGCCAACAGGGTATAAATCATCCACACTTCGACCAGCCAGCCGACCCAAGGATGAATGGCGTTCATCAGCCACAAGCATCCCCAACTCACCAACCAAGTCAGCCCAACAACCACTATCCATAGCCCTGCTCCACCAACTTTCAATGCTCGTTCACTGTGACAACAGCGCCGAACCGCCCGCTGTACCAAAGAAATCAGCTTACCAATCCAACGCACCGGATGAGGCCAATGCGGCGGATCACCTAACCAGCTATCGAGCAAGAAAGCAGCAAACCAGGCAGCAAGTGTCACAATAACCTCCTCGCAGACCTCAGCCAGCGATCAAGCAGACTAGGACGCTGAGCAAAATGGATATGAAGATAACTAGCCAGTGTCTGCTGTACCTGATAGCCTCCGGCCCATTGCTGTATTGCCATCCCGTCACGCCATTTAGTACAGTCAAAGACTGAAGGCACTGAGCTGATAAAATCAGAATAATGAAACTCGTGGCCCCGTAAAATCTCACCTTCCGCGGCCAGCAAAGTGTCAAAACGGGCCTGTGCCTGACAGTAACCAAAACGCATCAACCGCGTACCCATATGGCTTTCCCCCGGCAAAATACCGGCCATCTGGTGGCGCTCCCCCTCCCCATCAGTCAACGATTTGCCAAGGTACATCAGGCCACCGCATTCAGCATAAATGGGAACTTGACGACAATGCGCATCCTGTAAAGCTTCCCGCATGGCACTATTGGCGGCCAACTTAGCGGCATATATTTCCGGGTAGCCCCCACCGAGATAAATCATCTGACAATCGGGTAAACGGCGATCATGCAGCGGACTAAAACGGTGAATACGTACCCCCACCCGCTCCAACATCTCCAGATTATCTGGGTAATAAAAATTAAAGGCTTCATCATCTGCCAACGCTAGCGTCAACCCGTCTGCCAATGCGGGATCAGGCAATGATGGTGCCTCACCCTCGGGTAAAGTAGGACAATCACAAAGCGCCAACAGACGATCAAGATTGATATGCGCCTCCACTTGCTGAGCCAGCCGCTGCCAGCGAGCATCATTGTCAACCTGCTCTTGGGCTGGAATAAGGCCAAGATGACGAGACGGCAACGACACATCCTTCATCACGGGTAAACGCCCTAACACCGGCACACCACAATAATGTTCAATCGCGTGACGAATAAGTTCGAAATGATTTTCAGAATTGACGCGGTTCACAATGACGCCCGCAATCGTTAAAGAGGGATCAAAACGACAAAAACCCAGAACAGTGGCGGCAACAGACGTCGATACGGCCTTGCCGTCCACCAACAAAATCACCGGGCATCCCAACTGCTTAGCCATTGCAGCGCTACTGCAATAATTTGGGTTAGTACCATAACCATCATACAACCCCATCACACCTTCAATGACCGCGACATCAGCATGACGCATATGCTGATTATAAAGACCATTAAGCGTCGCGGTTGGCAGCATAAATGCATCAAGATTACGAGATGCTACGCCACACACAGAGCTGTGCCAGCCGCTATCCAGATAATCCGGCCCCACTTTAAACGGCTGGACAGTCAACCCTCTCAACATCAATGCCCGCAAAATGCCAAGGGTAACCGTAGTCTTACCACAGCCACTACCCGTACCCGCGATAACAAATGCCTTCCTACCTGACCATTGCATAGAAAATTCCCGATATGTCGATCGGAAAAGGAGCGCCAATAAGACGTGCCAACACCGCGCACACCACTTGGATGACAACTCGCTTCCCACCGAAGGAGTTAATGTCTCGTGCCTGTCAGGTCGGTCTTCTGGCTTAGCTTCACCCTTCCCCGCAACCTTCCCAGTCTTTCCGACCAGTGGCATCAGCGGAGTTGTCAGCATCACAGCAGCGGGGGCTGCGGAGGACTTTCACCTCCTTCCCAACCACACCATTAAGGTGTGGTATTAACCTAACGGCGGTTTATACCCGTCATCTTTCAAGTTGCCTCTTTGTTGGCTGCACTCACTCACCCCGGTCACATAGTTCTCTATGCTCCCGGGGATTCGCTCCCTTGCCGCCGCGACGCATCTTGAAATCCATAGGGTTTATTTATTTTTAACGTGGTCTACTTTTCAAGTTATTAATTATTAGATAACTAATGATATTCATTTTTACCATAATAACCTTATTAAATTCATTGAATTTAAATGCAGATTAAATATATATTTCTCACACCAATAAAGCGGCTAATTTTATTATTTTCGGCGATAAACTTATGCGCTTTATAACAAAAATCACCATCAATCTGGTGATAAAGATGGTAACAACATAGCAACAGATTAATCATTGATCATAATCAACTATCTATTCATATCACATAAGCTTATGATGTTTCTTATCATAAAATCGTTCCTTACATCATCTGTATAACCACAAATCACAATGAGAACTACCTATGTTATTATATACCTCCATACCTCGTATTCTTGGCGCCTGTTTTTATTACTCACCGAAATCAGAACAAGTCCGCCCACTAATTCCATTGCTTATCGACATTGATAAATTATTTCCCTGGTCAAATAATCGCAAAATAGGAAACCTGACGAAAAAGCTCGCGACCTTCTCAGCCGAATCTCTACAATATGACTACTCCATCTTGTTAGAAGGGCAAGGTGTTATGCCAGCCCCACCTTGGGGATCGGTTTATCTGGACAGAGAAAACGCGTTATCAGGTGAAAGCACGCTGGCTTATCGAGAATTTCTGACAAAACAAAATATCGTCATGTCCAGTGAACAACGGGAACCCGAAGATCAATTCGGTTTGATGCTGCTGGCCTTAGTTTATATTTTAGAACAAGGGCATAAACCTGCTGCACGTACATTATTAGAACAGCACTTACTACCTTGGGCTTACCGTTATCTGGAATTGATGCAGACAACCAAACTAGAAAATGATTTTTATCCCATTTTAGCCACTATTGCTATTGACTATTTAAAAACACTGCAAACTGAATTAAAACTCATTCCGACAAGATTAGAATTATTTTGCTAACACTTTTATTATTCCACAACAAATGCTCCGGGTGATAAATTTAATAACAACTAATAAATATACACTCTCCCGGCGTTCAACTCTCATTTAATCAACTCATCCTTTATAACAACGAATTTATACCAGAAAAATCTTTATAACCCTTTCTCGTTCCATTGAACGTTATAGCTCTATTGTCGTATATAAAACTATTTAGCTGATTTTTATGTTATTTATAATTGGCTATGGATAACAGGCAGCCAATAGAATGATTTTATGCGCTAAAAAAACTGTCTATTAATTCATAAATTAGTAAACATTAAATACTCATATAGAGGATTTATTAAATTTCTAAAAAAAACTTAGCCATAAACTTTATTTCATTGAATGTCTGTTTCCATTACATGGAAAGATTAACAATGTAAACAACACGAGGTAAAAATATGAAGAAAATTTTTTTAGCTACACTTATTACAGGGATTGTGTCAGCAAGTTATTTCGCACACGCACTTCCCGAAAATAACAGCGAGCATCTTGCTGATCTGCAAGACAATACCAGCAACGAAGCTCCACTATTAAAATCTACCGATCCGGGCGCTGAGCGATTTAAGCATGTCGGAAAACTGAGCGGTCGCGGCCAATGTACCGCAACACTTATTGCCGGTTCAGAAACCCCTGATGCCAATCAACAAGCACTTATTCTTTCCGCGGGCCATTGTTTTGATTCTTCATTAGATACCAATGAAGTCATTATTGATCAACCTGTAGGCCCAGGTTGGACATACACGCCAAACTACTTCATTGACTTAATTAATGAACACCAACCTGTTGATGTTGATAGAGTTTTATACGCAACAATGAAAGGCGGCGACCTTGCGGTTTTCAGACTTAAAGCAACGTATGGTGAGTTGGCAAAGCGCGGAATAGTGCCGGTAACCTTACAAAAAGATCACGAACCATCAGAAAGTCAGCCGATTGAACTTGCTCACATTCCGGTCAATGGCATAGATGGTGATAAACGCTATCTACGCTATTCAGCTTGCAACATTACTGGAAAAGCCTCGCTTGTGTATGAAGGTATATGGGCTTGGTCTCCGGCCGCTGCGGTTAATTGCGCCGGTGTTGCGGGAGGAACTTCGGGTTCACCGGTTATGTTAAAAGATCAATCCAAGATAATTGGTGTATTAAATACCACCGTCGATCGAAGTTACTGGGGTTGCGGTCTTAACCGGCCTTGTGAATTTATTATCGATCACAGTTCCTCTCGTGCAGGTGCCAGCTATTATATGCCTATTGATAAAATTGCACGTGCATTTACTCCTGATGGAAAACTGGATTTAAGTCAATTTGATGATGGCAAAGGGATCACTATTAACGCCAGCGGCCCATTAATTACAAAGGGTACCGTTAACAACAAACCTGTCACCTGGAATTTACGCCTTGCAGAGAAGGGTTTTGATAATATTCGCTATAAAAGAGGACTTGCGAGTAATGTTGACTGTACCGATCCTAAAGGATACAGCAAACCTATTCCAGTCACGACACAACCGCTGGAAAAACTTACCGTTCCTTCCAAAGAAGGGATATATACCATGTGTGTCATTGGGCAACATTCTGCAAATAAACGCTGGCAGAGTACATCTAACGCATCAATAAAATTACGTGAAATTGATAACACCCTTCCGGGAATAAGACCGGATTCAACATTACTTTTTGAAACAAATGATAGCTGGGTTATCGACCTCAGATTTAGACCTTGGGAAGTTGTTGATATACGTTATAAAGCAGGCCCAAGAAAATCGACAAAATGCGATGATTATAAAAATTACTCTACTTATAGAAGAGTACCGATTACGATTAAAAAGAAAGACTCTCCAATACGCTTTTGTATGTATGGCTTAGATCAAGCAGGCAACATAGGTGCAATATTTTTTGAGGATTTTGGAGAACAAAAATAAATTTTTAAAATGGGCCTGCATTTGCGCTGAGAAATCCCCACAAACTCAGCGCTAATAAATCAAAGCCCTATTTCGATAGATTTTGACGAAATGGTTTAATACATTGTCGAAAGCTATCACTAGTAAAGTTAGCGGAGAATGTCGTAAGACATTCTCCGCCAGACCGCTGACAAACCTCGTTGAAAATAACGGGGTTTGTTTCTTTTATTATGAATCATAATGCCATCCATTTTCCTCATTAACCCGATGTAATCCTCCACCAAGGCGTTATTTTCGCTTATCCTGCAATAAAATGCTCGCTCTCCTGAGATAAAAACAACACAGCATTGCGACCAGCAAGGCTATCTTCTTAATATTTCCTGATTACCATCGAATCTCAGCTAGCTTGAGTAAATACTCAGGTATAGGTGCTGCCCGGATACATGAATAAATAAGCTGTTCGAATGTTTTTTTAAGGTTAAAGCGC
>NZ_JAXBVE010000016.1:0-109330 GCF_035181445.1 Photorhabdus africana | reverse complement strand
ATCCGGTGTGATCCCCGCGGCAATCGCCGGGTGAAGCGGCTGAATGGCGGTCAGGTAAATTAATAGATAACTCGTGCCTCTCGCCACCGAGTTGTTGCGTTTACTCATCGTACTATCCCTTTTGTTTAATTTAAGTGTTAAAAAGTCAGTGATACTGACCAATAAGCGACCCAGTGATCCGGTTTTAGGTGATCAGGGTGAATGAGGGGTTTCCCAATAGTGATGGTCTGGTTGAATCCAGGGTGAGTCAGTGATAAGCCCAGAGCCGTACCGGTGACATTGCCGCCCTCGATTTGTCCGGTTTTTTCCTGTAACCAGCCAGTATCCAGCGCTCCGGTTAAAGCGAGTTCGCCTGGGATAGGCAGTTCTGATATCCGCCAGTTCAGCTCGTTGCGCCAATATCCGCCGCGGTTGCCGGTGAGATATTGCTCTTTGAATCCCCGAACGGAATATTGTCCCCCCAGTGAGAGACGTTCGCTGGCGTAAAGGTTGTCTGGCGTGGTCTGGCCGTAAATCGATGAGAGGTAATAAACGGAGTCTGTGACAGGCATGAAATAGCTGGCGTTCAGACTGAATTTGTGAAATTGACTCCGTGGCGCATCTGAGAAACGCGGATCATCTTTGGTGGTGCCAAATGTTTGTAAACCGTGGCTCACCATCGGGTTAAAAGTGATATAGCTACCTGCCAGCGTGGTACTGTAATTAACGCCGAGGTTGATTGTGCTCAGTGTCGGGCTGCTGATGGATAATGTTTCTCCTGCCAGTAAATTGGTGGTCCGACGGCGTGTCAGCCCCATATCCAGTGCCAGCTTCTGTTCTCCATCACGATATAACGTCCGGTTTACTGCCAGCCGGTGAGTCTGGCTGTCACCTGTGTAGCGATAGGTTTGTGAACATGCTGGGATATTCTGAAAAGAGTCATTCCATGCATATTGATAACTGAATAACCAGTAACCATAAGGAACCGTCACATTGGCGGAGAGGCTACGGCTTTGATGGCTATTGCGGAAGTCACTGTTACGGCTGGCGGATAATGACCACTGGTCAGCGAGGTGTAATGGATTATCCAGATTCACGTTGGTATTGATTTGCCCGGTGCCGGTACTTTTTTGACCACTGTTATCCGCTCCTAAATTGGCACTAACGGGTAAGCGAATCGATGTTCGCTTTAGGATAACCGTGGAATAACCCGGTTGTTTGCCCGGCTGAATATCAATGGTCATTTGTTGAGATGGCAGGCGATTTAAACGTTCCATGCCTTGTTCGATATCTCGCAGGTTAAGCGTTTTACCCACTATGCTCGGAAAAGCCATTTTCAACGAGAGAGGTGTTTCACCGTCCAGACTGACTGATTCAACTTTGCCTTCATTGACCGTAATGATGAGAACACCAGAGGATAAATCCTGTGCGCTGAGTCCGGCCCGGGAAGTGACATAACCCCGTTCAATGTAGGCATTAGTGGTTTTTCGTACCAATGCATTAATGTCCTGCAAAGATAAGCAGTGGGATAAATAAGGGTGTATTAAGCGCTGTTTGACTGATCGAGGCAGGCTTTTGGCACCGTCGAATTCAATCTGGTGAATGGTGTGGCAGATAGATTCCGCTGTACCCGGTGTTACATCGGGTGATGGAGATAAGGTGATGCTGTTGCGCAGCGTTGCCCGTTGTTGCTCGGCTTGTTGCAGCAATGCTTTTTGTTGTTGCGTGATGGTTTCTTGATCCGCAGGGCTGATGGATGCTGAGGCATAGACCAGTTCGGAAATTGCCAGCAGGATAAGCCCTATCAGGCTTTGGTGATAAAGAAAGCGTCTTCTCATAAATAATCCTGACAGTTTAATAATAACATTAATAAACTATTCTAATGTGGGATTATTTTCTTGTCTGAATGGGTAGTATAAAATGTGATCTGGATTGGTTATTTAATCCTGCTAATGGGGAATCTGATATATTAAATTCTACAAAGTGGTGATCGATATGGAGATATTATCTCCTTACTCCAACCCAAGTTCTTTTAACTTCCGTGTAATAGTATTGCGTCCCCAACCTGGCAATCGTGCAGCATCTGCGCGAGCATTATCCGACAGCCAAAGTGATCTCTTATGACGACACACCTCTGGCCTTTGCTGCGCTACGTAACGGCAATGTGCAAGCCATCATACAGGATGTTGCTAAGTTAGTCGGTCTGTTGGTTAATAGCGTATGAAATGTTGAAAGCCTATAAATCAGGCTTTCAACTTGCAGAGAAAGCTACTGATATTTTTCCGGTGGCACAAAACCTACGCAAACCAATATTGGCTTAGTTTCAGGTTCAGGCTGGAAAAGAAACTCATCAGTGCTCTCTATTATCAGAGTTGGCCAGTATTGCAGAACGCTGTGAAAATCTTCCTGTTCACACGTTTTACCCTTTTCACCTACTAGAATAGCGCCGTCACGTACAATATCACTTGCTTTAACATGGCGGTTGTAGATATTGGGTGCCTGCTCTCCCGGTATCCAAGGTTGGATTGTCTCTGGCTGACTTGGTGCGTAAACAGTCAGCCACTGATGCAAGTATTCGCCCCCGACATAATGGAGCGGTGTCGAATAGCGTTGATGCCAGCGTTGTTCCAGTTGCCGGGAAAAGTCTTTTATACCTTCGAATTTATGGCCGGCACCGTGAACATTGGCTGTCATAATCAGTACGTATCCCATCAAAATCAATACCGCAACGATAATCAACCCTCTCAAAGTGCTGCGTAATGATTTTTGTGGAAATCGGGTAATAGAACCGACCAACAGCGCTGATGAAACAGACATAAAGGGGTGCAGCCATTCTGTCATTCTTCCCCCCTTATTGAATGAGAACCAGCAGTAGATAATCAGTAATGGCAACAAGATGATAATGTTTACCAATCGGTTCGGTTGTTCCTTCGGCCAGCTAATACGGCCGCCGAGCTGATAAATAATAATGCCAACGATAATCAGTGGATAAAATACTGATAATAATGATCGGGTGGTCTGTAGATTAAACCCGCTATCTATTTGTGAATTTACCCATTTGAAGGCGGCAAAATCATTATTCCACAGCCACCAGAAGTTAGGCAGGACCAGCATAAACCAGATAACCAGTGCGAGATAAAACGCGGGTTGGCGGTAACATTGGCGAATTTTAGGCACAAACAGGGTCAATAGAAAAACTGAACCAACCAATGCCAATGTAGAATATTTTCCCATTGTTGCCAGCCCGGAACTCAGGGCAAACGCCAACCACCAATGCGGATTGTCATACACGGCTCGTAGAAAGAACAACATAATCCACGGCCATAGCATAATTAGCAGATAATTATCGTTATATGGGATAATATCGAAGTTAATAATACCAGACAGGTTCAATGTCAGCATGGCGAGCCATGCCAGCTCTTTTTTCCCTGTCAGCCGAAATGCCAGATGCCATACACCGAGCATGCCAATCGCAATAGCAATAAAGTGAATGAAATACCAGTAAAAACTCAATGAAACACCGCTGATATGGATAGCAGGCAGCATCATTACACCCACTAACCACGGATTTTTAGGTGAACCCCATTCGCCGTTTTTCCCCCAGTTCAATGCTTCGACGGCATCATAAGGGACGGTTGGGTCGAATGAATAACTCACTATCATCCATAACAAAGCATAACCCACTACCCACAAGTAAACGGATTTATAGCAAGAAGTATCAAAAATAGGCATATCGATTTATCATTTATTGAAAGCTAAGAGTAATAGAATATTTGTTGATGGTTAAACCATGCATGAATGATAAGAGATTTTTGGCTATTTTTTTTAAAAGATAAAGAGTTATTCACGGCGCTTTTCTATACGTGCAGTTTCTGCTAGATTCCGG
Source organism: Photorhabdus africana (assembly GCF_035181445.1). NCBI lineage: Bacteria > Pseudomonadati > Pseudomonadota > Gammaproteobacteria > Enterobacterales > Morganellaceae > Photorhabdus > Photorhabdus africana. Next base: position 105,465 of record NZ_JAXBVE010000016.1, on the reverse strand, counting down.
CGCAACAATACCCTGATAAACCAAACTGAGTAACAGGCTATGAACCCGTTAAAGAAAAAAGCACCAGCCAAAGCATCTGCTAGTAAACAGAAAAGAAAAAACCGCGAAGAATTGAATGCGGAAGGGCGTGCACGTAAGCGTGAGAAAAAACATCGCGGCAATTCGCCCGGTAACCGCAATCAGGAGCAGAGCGGTGATAAACATCAGTCAGGCAAACAGCAACGTGATCCACGTCTTGGCAGTAAAGTGCCTGTTCCGCTGATTGTCGGAGAACAACCGACAAAACCTGTCGTTGCTAATAAAGTCGAGACAAAACCACGTCTGTCGCCACAGGAAGAGTTGGCGATGCTAGAAAACGACGATCGTCTGGATGCATTGTTAGAGCGTCTGGAAAATGGCGAAAGTCTGTCTAAAGAAGAGCATGCTTATGTTGACACAACGCTGGATCGGATTGACGCTCTGATGGAAGAGTTAGGTATTAAACTGGATGAGGAAGAGAGTGAAGAAGAGAAGCAGGATGACATTATGCAACTGCTGAAAGGTAAATAATTTAATCTCTCATGATCAGAGGCGGATTGATCCTAATAACCATACTATTAGTGTGTTATTTGCTATGGTTATTGGGTAAACTATGGCGATTATCGCGGCGTAAAACCCGGCTGCGCGGAGCCACCATAGCGCAACATATTAACCATATGAAAGCGTTACGTTTTGATGGGCAAAAACATCGGAAGGAATGAGCATGTCTGAGCAAGCCATCGTTTGGGATCTGCCTTTGATCCAGAAATACAATTATTCCGGCCCTCGCTATACTTCATATCCTACGGCGTTGGAATTCAATCAACAGTATGACAATGCAGCATTTATCGAGGCTGCTACCTGTTATCCTGAACGACCGCTTTCTCTCTACCTCCATATCCCGTTTTGCCATAAGCTCTGTTATTTCTGTGGTTGTAATAAACAGGTCACCCGTCAGAAGCATAAAGCGGATGAATATCTGCAATGGCTTGAACGGGAAATTCGTGACCGGGCAAAGTTGTTTTCTGGTCGTAAAGTGAGTCAGATGCATTGGGGCGGTGGTACACCAACCTACCTTGATAAAGACCAAATCAGTAAATTGACGGGATTGTTGCGTCACCATTTTGATTTTCTGCCGGATGCTGAAATTTCCATTGAAATTGACCCACGTGAAATTGAACTGGATATGATTGATCACCTGCGCAGTGAAGGTTTTAACCGCCTGAGCATGGGCGTACAGGATTTCAATAAAGAAGTACAGCGTCTGGTGAACCGTGAACAGGATGAAGAGTTTATCTTTGCTTTGGTAGCACGTGCCCGCAAGACGGGTTTTAATTCCACCAGTATTGATCTGATCTATGGCCTGCCGAAACAAACACCAGAAAGTTTTGCATTTACTCTGGAGCGAGTATTAGCGTTATCACCGGACAGAATGAGTATTTTCAATTATGCTCATTTGCCGAGCTTATTTGCTGCTCAACGTAAAATTAAGGAACATGATTTACCGAGTGCCGAGCAAAAGCTGGATATATTGCAAGAAACAATCGCAACGCTGACAAACAATGGCTATCAGTTTATCGGCATGGACCATTTTGCTCGCCCGGATGACGAACTGGCGGTAGCTCAACGGGAAGGGAAGTTACATCGCAATTTTCAGGGTTATACCACTCAGGAAGAGTGTGACCTGCTAGGTTTGGGAGTTTCTGCTATTAGTATGTTGGGCGATAGCTATTCTCAAAATCAAAAAGAGTTAAAAACTTATTATGCGGAATTAGAAAAACAGGGGCATGCCTTATGGCGTGGTTTAACGCTGTCCCGAGATGATTGTATTCGCCGTGATGTTATTAAAGCGCTTATCTGTAATTTCCGTCTAAATTTTGCCGATATTGAGCAGCAATATGGGCTGAGTTTTACCCATTATTTCACGGAAGATTTGCAATTATTAACGCCATTAGTTGACGATGGACTGGTTGAAGTTAATGAGAAACAGATCTGGGTAACGCCACGAGGCCGGTTACTGATTCGTAATATCTGTATGTGTTTTGATATTTATTTACGCCGGGAAGTTAGCCAGCGTCAGTTTTCAAGGGTGATTTGATTGTTCAGAGTATGGTTTTTAAATAAAAAGGTTTTAACCGTTTTAAGATCTTTTTATTTTACATTTGGATATCCGGTTTTACGATTTTACGGTTTTCACTTAACCTCATTTACCTAGATCTATTTAAATAAAGCGATTAATTAAATAATATACCCTATGGATTTCAAGATGCATCGCGGCGGCAAGGGAGCGAATCCCCGGGAGCATAGATAACGATGTGACCGGGGTGAGTGAGTGCAGCCAACAAAGAAGCAACTTGAAAGATAACGGGTAAAGATCGAAAACCCATAATGACCAATGCCATACATTTACCATCAAAACTAAGCTACAGATAAAAATAACAATAATAAGAGGAAAAAACTTAACAAGTAGAACAAAAACGTAAAGAGAGGCTATGACTGCGGCCACTTTGGCTGGAATTTTTTTATTCCGGCGGCATTACTCGTGCTGGGAATAATAATTCCGCAAGGTGGTGATAAGGCTGGAGATATTATCTCCTTACTCCAACCCAAGTTCTTTTAACTTCCGTGTAATAGTATTGCGTCCCCAACCTAGCAATCGTGCAGCATCTTGTTTATGGCCTTTAGTATGCTTAAGTGCACAATCAAGTAAGGTACGCTCCAATAATGGTAATGCTTCAGATAGCAGATCCTGCCGACCATTTTCCAAGGCATTTGTTGCCCATTGGGCAAGTAGCCGCGACCAGTTTTCCGGTATTGTATTTGCGGGTACGGTATTTACAGATGTTGTTGTGCCGGTTTCGGTATGATGAGTTTCAAATAATTCAGACGGCAAATCTTGCACTAATACTTCTTGGCTTGCCGCCATGACTGTCAGCCAGCGGCAGATATTTTCCAACTGGCGAACATTGCCCGGCCAGGGTAAACGCATTAAGGCTATTTCTGCGTCAGGATGGAGAATCTTTGTTTCTACGCCCAACTCTTTGGCGGTCTGTTGTAAGAAATGGCGGGTCAGGCGAGGGATATCCTCTACTCTGTCACGTAAGGGCGGTAATTGCATACGAATAACATTGAGGCGGTGATAGAGATCTTCACGGAATTTGCCTTTCTGTACCAAGCGCTCTAGATCCTGATGGGTTGCCGCGATAATTCTCACATCCACTTTTACGGGAGCATAACCGCCAACTCGGTAGAACTGACCTTCCGCCAATACCCGTAACAGACGGGTCTGAATGTCCAGAGGCATATCACCAATTTCATCAAGAAACAGTGAACCGCGATTAGCCTGTTCAAACCGCCCATGACGTACCTGATTAGCGCCGGTGAAAGCCCCTTTTTCATGACCAAACAACTCTGACTCAATTAAATCTTTAGGGATAGCTGCCATGTTAAGGGCAATAAATGGCTCATTGGCCCGTGGGCTGTGGCGGTGCAGCGCATGAGCCACCAGCTCTTTTCCGGTACCGGATTCGCCATTAATCAGGACGCTGATGGAGGAGCGGGAGAGGCGGCCGATAATGCGGTAAACGTCCTGCATGGCAGGCGCTTCTCCTATCATGTCAGAAACGGGTGTGACGACCTGTGGACTTTTAATTGATTGATTCTGATCGCGGGAGTGGCTAAGCGCCCGTTCCAGCAAGGCAACGGCTTCATCAATATCAAAGGGTTTTGGTAAGTAATCAAAAGCACCTTGTTGGTAAGCATTGACCGCAGCGTCCAGATCAGAATGGGCGGTCATAATGATGACTGGCAGCAACGGGTTGCTCTGTTTGATATTATTCAGTAGGTTTAGCCCATTCATTCCCGGCATACGGATATCCGAAATCAGTACATCAGGTGTGTTTTGGGCCAGCGCGGTTAGGGCGCTATCCGCGTCGGCAAAACTGGTACATTCCATCCCCGCGTTACTTAACGCCCGTTCCAGTACCCAGCGGATTGAACTGTCATCATCGACGATCCAGATTTTTCCCTGTTGCATCGTTATCCTCTATTTCTTAATTGGTAAGTAGATAGAAAATGCTGTGTGCCCCGGCCAACTGGTAAATTCTATTTTGCCGGAGTGTTGGTCTATTAAATTGCGAGCAATGGATAGACCAAGACCTGTCCCACCTTCATGTGCACTGACCATTGGGTAAAACAAGGTGTCCTGAATTGGTGGCGGGATACCTGGCCCGTTATCTTCCACGTCAATTCTGGCCGCCAGACGATAGCGCTTACCATGCAAGGTAATCTGAAAAGCGGTACGAGTGCGGAGGGTAATGGTTCCCCCCTGTTTTTCTAGTGCTTGCAAGGCATTACGGGTGATATTTAGCAATACCTGTTCAATTTGATCAGGATAGTGGGCCAGTTCTGGCAAACTGGGATCATAATCTTTTACCAGTGTGATGTTATCCGGCATTTCCAGCGAGACTAACTGGGAGACCCGTTCAGCAACATAATGAATGCTTTGTTTAATTCGCTCACCCGGATGTTGTGGGCCAAGCAATCTGTCTACCAGATGGCGCAATCGGTCGGCTTGTTCAATAATCACCTGGGTGTATTCCCGCAAAGCAGGATCAGGCAGTGCTTTGGACAGTAATTGTGCGGCTCCTCTCAACCCACCAAGGGGGTTTTTGATTTCGTGTGCCAGCCCCCGAACCAATTCCCGTGCGGCTATCTGCTGAGCTTGTTGTACCTGCTCTTGGCTTAACCGGCGTTGACTATCCATAGGCGCCAGTTCCAGCAAGATGAACTGCTCGGAAATGGGTTGGGCACTGAGCGACATAATATGAAAGCGGTTCTCAACCACTAATGTTACTTCGTTATCAGTAAAACTCTGGCCACTGACCAGACTAGAGCGCATCAATTCTGTATCCAGTGAAAAATAGCTGAACAGCACTGGAAGAGGTGTACCGAATAGTTTACGGGCACTCTGAGCGAATAATTGCAGTGCTGCATGGTTGGCATAACAGATGACGAGATCCGTATCCAGTACCAATACACTGTTAATGAGTGAGTTTAATATTTGCTCGCTGTCGGGCAGATTTTCCGTTTTCATCCACACTCCTGCACTTTTTTGGTGCACTGTATCATGTTCGAGCGTAAAACCCAGTCAAAGCCTGAAATTTAGATGGCAGGAAAAAGGCCCATCCGAAGATGGGCTAAAGGTTTCACGGCAACAAAAAATGATCAGCGGAAACGGCGCGGCTAATTACACACTGTAATAGAGTTCAAACTCCAGTGGATGTGGTGTCAGACGGACCCGCTCTATTTCACTGTTTTTCAAGTCAATATAAGCATCAATGGCGTCATCGGTGAATACACCGCCACGGGTCAAGAATTCACGGTCGGCATTCAGTGCTGCCAGTGCTTCATCCAGAGAAGAGGCGACAGTTGGGATCTCTTTGGCTTCTTCCGGTGGTAGGTCATACAGGTTTTTATCCATCGCATCACCGGGATGAATTTTATTGATGATGCCGTCAAGGCCAGCCATCAATTGAGCGGCGAATGCCAGATAAGGGTTAGCCGCCGGATCAGGGAAACGTACTTCAATACGGCGAGCTTTGGTGCTGGCAACAACCGGAATACGGATGGATGCCGAACGGTTACGGGCAGAGTAGGCCAGCATAACCGGTGCTTCATAGCCCGGCACCAAACGTTTATAAGAGTTGGTTGTCGGGTTGGTAAACGCGTTCAGCGCACGAGCATGTTTGATAATACCGCCAATGTAGAATAGCGCCAGTTCAGATAGACCGCCGTATTTGTCACCGGCAAACAGGTTAGTACCGTTTTTAGACAGAGACATATGGCAGTGCATACCGGAACCATTATCACCAACCAGTGGTTTTGGCATAAAGGTTGCGGTTTTGCCAAAATTGTGCGCGACATTATGTACGACGTATTTGTAAATCTGGGTTTCGTCCGCTTTTTTGGTCATGGTGTTGAAGCGGGTAGCGATTTCATTTTGGCCTGCTGTTCCCACTTCATGATGGTGAGCTTCTACAACCAACCCCATCTCTTCCATCGTCAGGCACATCGCTGAACGTAAATCCTGCGAAGAATCAACAGGAGGCAGCGGAGCATAACCGCCTTTTACCGCAGGCCGATGGCCTTTGTTACCGCCTTCGTATTGCGTCCCGGAATTCCATGCAGCTTCGATATCATCAATGTGATAGTAAGAATGAGACATGGCACTGCTGAAGCGCACGTCATCAAACAGGAAAAACTCAGGTTCTGGTCCACACAGGACAGTATCGGCAATTCCGCTTGAACGCAGGAAGTTTTCAGCACGTTTGGAGATGGAACGGGGATCACGGTCGTAGCCTTGCATGGTGCCTGGTTCCAAAATGTCACAACGTAGAGTCAATGTGGCATCGTCAAAGAAGGGATCAAGCATGGCTGTGCTTGAGTCTGGCATCAGTACCATGTCAGATTCGTTAATCCCTTTCCAACCGCTGATTGAAGATCCGTCAAACATTTTGCCATCTTCAAAGAAGTCTGCATTAACCTGATGAGCAGGAATGGTCATATGTTGTTCTTTGCCTTTGGTATCAGTGAAACGCAAATCAATAAACTTCACCTGATGCTCTTCAATCATGGTTAAAACATGTTCAACGGACATACTCGGTTTCTCCTGGTTTGTGTCGGTCTTGATAAAATGGTCGTGGTTAAGACTAAAGAAAACACAGTCACATCGTTTTACCTTAACAAGGCTATTTATACGTTTGCAAACTTATATACCCGTTATCTTTCACGTTGCCTCTTTGTTGGCTGCACTCACTCACCCCGATCACATCGTTAGCTATGCTCCCGGGGATTCGCTCCCTTGCCGTCGCGATGCATCTTGAAATCCATAGGGTATAGTTGTGAAAATCAATTCAATCACGAAAGCATTTGCGAAAAGCGTGCCAACTTTTTAACGCCTTGCCATATACTGTGTTGTGAGTATACCCGTGATGGGATACCTTGATATTCGGGAAAATTGCACTAAATTAGTGCAATTATGTTACTGCGAAGCACAATATTAGTGCATTTGTGCCGAAAGTGCGTCTGTTTATGGGCGTGAAAGGGATCACAATTTCATTGTTATCAAGTTGTTCAGCATAGATTATTGTGATCCTGTTTAGTCCTTCGACCAATGTGTGTACAATAGCGCGCCATTTATAAAATGCCTGAGGCAAAGTTTGTGATCGAAAAATTGCGTAATATCGCCATCATCGCGCACGTTGACCATGGTAAAACTACCTTGGTTGACAAGCTGCTGCAACAATCCGGTACTTTCGGTGACCGTGCGACAGCGACAGAGCGTGTGATGGACTCCAATGATTTGGAGAAAGAGCGTGGAATTACTATTCTCGCAAAAAATACCGCCATTAAATGGAATGACTACCGTATTAATATCGTAGACACTCCGGGACATGCCGATTTCGGCGGTGAAGTAGAACGTGTTATGTCTATGGTTGACAGTGTACTCTTGCTGGTCGATGCTATGGACGGGCCAATGCCTCAGACCCGTTTTGTGACACAGAAAGCGTTCGCTCATGGTTTGAAACCGATTGTGGTCATTAACAAAGTTGACCGTCCTGGCGCACGCCCTGATTGGGTTGTGGATCAGGTGTTTGACCTGTTTGTCAATCTGGGTGCGACGGATGAACAACTGGATTTCCCTATTATCTATGCATCAGCATTGATGGGAATTGCCGGTACTGATCATGAAGATATGGCGGAAGATATGACGCCGTTGTATCAGGCGATTGTCGATCATGTAGAGCCACCGAAAGTTGACCTGAATGGCGCATTCCAGATGCAGATTTCTCAGCTTGACTACAATAACTATGTTGGTGTTATCGGCATTGGGCGTATCAAACGTGGTACTGTTAAGCCAAACCAGAACGTCACGATTATTGATAGCAAAGGTAAAACCCGGAACGGTAAGATCGGTAAGGTACTGGGCCACTTAGGGCTGGAGCGTATTGAGAGTGAGCAAGTGGAAGCGGGCGATATCGTTGCGATTACCGGCTTGGGTGAGCTGAATATCTCCGATACGCTGTGTGATACGAATGCTGTTGAAGCGCTGCCACCGCTGGCTGTTGATGAGCCGACAGTGAGTATGTATTTCTGTGTTAACACCTCCCCTTTCTGTGGACGTGAAGGCAAATATGTCACCTCACGCCAAATCCTTGAGCGTTTGAAGAAAGAGTTGGTTCACAATGTTGCCCTGCGTGTCGAAGAAACAGAAGATCCAGATGCGTTCCGTGTTTCTGGCCGTGGTGAATTGCACTTATCTGTTCTGATTGAGAACATGCGCCGTGAAGGTTTTGAGCTGGCGGTATCTCGTCCGAAAGTTATCTTCCGTGAAATCGATGGTCGCAAACAAGAACCTTTCGAGCAGGTGACTCTGGATATTGAAGAGCAACATCAGGGAGATGTGATGCAGGCGTTGGGTGAGCGTAAAGCGGATCTGCGCGACATGCTACCAGACGGTAAAGGCCGTGTACGCCTTGATTATGTTATTCCAAGCCGTGGTCTGATTGGTTTCCGTACTGAGTTCCTGACAATGACCTCCGGTACCGGTCTGCTGTATGCAACATTCAGCCACTATGATGATATTCGTCCGGGTGAAATCGGTCGCCGTCAGAACGGCGTGATGATTTCCAATGGTCAGGGTAAAGCGGTTGCTTATGCACTTTACAGCTTACAGGATCGCGGTAAGTTGTTCCTTGGTCATGGTGCGGAAGTGTATGAAGGCCAGGTGATCGGTATTCATTCTCGTTCTAATGACCTGACAGTTAACTGTCTGACAGGTAAGAAACTGACTAACGTCCGTGCATCTGGTACTGACGAAGCGACAACCCTCTCTCCACATATTAAGAAAACCCTGGAGCAAGCGTTGGAGTTTATTGATGATGACGAACTGGTAGAAGTGACCCCGGTGTCTATTCGTCTGCGTAAACGCCATTTGACGGAAAACGAACGCCGTCGTGCGTATCGCAGCAAAGAAGCATAATCTTTCCTGCAATACCAATGCTTAGGGCGCCAATGGCGCCCTGAGTTTTTTAACAAATGAATTATTTACCGAGCAATTGATAGAACGTTGGGTTGTCATCACACTGCCCACCGCCACACTCCAAAATAGTGGAGATTAAATTTGCGGTAATTAATATGACAAATAACCCGATAATAATCTGACCGATGGCAGGCGTTTTTTGCTTTTCTTCGGTTGTTTTTTCCAAGCTTTTTAATATCAGCATGACGGATATGCCGATAATCGCGATAACTGAGCAGATAAGGGCCCAAGTATAGAAATGTATACCAAAAAGCGCGGAACCATAACCGAGATCACCGGGTGTGATATGTAAAAATACTTGTCGGATCGCAACAATGCCAGTCACGACACAGCCGATAAGTGATAAGCCATAGTGCGCACTTTTGATACCAAAACACAGATTAAACAGGAAACCAAACCCTATCATGATCATGCCTGCTCGCTGTAGCAAACATAATGGACAAGGGAGTTCTGAAAGGACCAATTGATAATAGAAGGCAAGGGTTAGGACAGCACTAATAGCAAATAACCCTATGAGGTTAAATATCATGCCGAAGCTGATCTGTTGTTTTGTTGCTAATACCTGATTCATCAGATTGTCTCCCGTTAAAAAGATAGATTTAACGAATCAGTTGCATGATGGATAAACCAAGCTACAGTCGTCACCGAAAGAAGGCCCCATAAGGTATAACTCGTTTTATACTTGCCATATAGGGTGGTGATAACCGCAAATAATGCGAGTAAAAAAGGTAAAAACATATACATGGTTGATTCTCCTGTTTTCTAAAAACATTCAAGACCTTTCCCTGTAGTAGATTGCTTTCTTCAGGGTCGGGAATTTATCGAGCTCAGTTTAGGATCGTTTACTTCGATACAAGCGATCAATTATCCAAAGACAAGTTGTCCATTAAAAGAAAAGCTTTGGTGCCATTAATGGGCGTTGTTCTCTTTGGTATCGCATTTGAAAACGTACAAACCTACATTTATTAAAGCATGGTATTCGAACGGTGTATAATTTAACCCACTATTCGTAGTGTGCTGCTAATAACAATTGTAGTCAATCTTATTTATGTCTGCCACTATTCAGCAGGATCTGCGTGATTATCATTTGGCGAGAGTTACAATGAGTTGTTTTTTATTTAATAGTTAAGCAGGAAACGATTAAAAACGACAAATCGTATCTTTGCCTGGAAACTTCCCAATTTAACGACTATTCGTAGGTTTGCTTTTAAATGGCCTAATCTAGCCAAATTTCTACAATTAATCCTCTACCCAGATGAGTTCTTTTTCATTGTTTGTCACGATAATGAGCCGTGAGCTTCTGGCATAACTTGCAATATGTAGACACTCATTGTTCTGGTCGTAACGCTTAAATTATCAATATCCATGTGATATCTCGCCTGATATTTTCAGGAGGAATAAGTTTTTCTTATCACGATAAAGGAGGTCGGCGATTAAAACCCCTCAACTTTTTATCGTGAGGGGCTGTTGTGATATTTAATCTTTTCTTGGGTTTTTACTCATTTAATGTTTTGGCTTTTATATTATCGGAAGCTGATTGGGCGCGGACTTTTGCAAAAAAAGTCATTGTGACAACCGCCATTGCCGCCAGGCCGATAACAACAGAGATATTCCAGTTTAGCGCAAAACCTTCTGGTGCAAATGCCAGATAGGTGAAACACACCGCGGTCATAAACATGGCTGGTAGGGTGGTAATCCAATGGAATTTATTACGGCGCAGCAGCCATGCGGAAGCAGCCCATAACATGACCATTGCTGTGGTTTGGTTCGCCCAACCGAAATAACGCCAGATGATATTGAAATCGGTTTTGGTAATCAGATAACCGACAATAAACATTGGCACACTTAATAACAGACGTTTGGTCATTTGTTGCTGAGGGATATTCAGGAATTCAGCAATAATAAGCCGGGCAGAACGGAATGCGGTATCACCAGAAGTAATTGGCAAAATCACCACACCAAGGATTGCCAGAATACCGCCGACAGTACCTAACAGAGACGTGGATACTTCGTGAACAACCAGAGAGGCCGTACCTTGATCAATCACGGCCTGTAATGCGTTAGTATCTTCATAGAAGCTCAGGCCCAATGTACACCAGATTAGTGCGATAATACCTTCACCAATCATTGCACCGTAGAAAACGAAACGGCCATTTTTTTCATTCTGCATACAACGTGCCATCAGCGGAGATTGAGTGGCGTGGAAACCAGAAATAGCGCCACAGGCAATCGTGACAAACAGCAATGGCCAGACCGGCAGATCTTTCGGGTTAAAGTTAGTGGTGAAATCTAATCCTTGTGAATAGAAAGGCTTATCGCTCATTGCTAAACCGACCATCAGCGCGACAGACATAAACAGCAGCAATGCACCAAACAGTGGGTAAAGGCGACCGATGATTTTATCAATAGGCACCAGCGTTGCGAGAATATAGTAAGCAAAGATAACACCGACCCAGATAGCAATGTTATCCCAACCCATTGCCTCTTTCAGCAAGTTATTCAGTAAGCCGGCTGGACTCAGAACAAAGACGACGCCAACTAGCATCAGCAGAATAACCGCAAATATGTTCATGAAATGCTTCATGGTTTTGCCCAGTTCGTTACCAACGATAATGGGCACGGATGCACCGCGGGCACGCACACTGAGCATACCGGAGAAGTAATCGTGTACTGCACCGGCAAAGATACAGCCGAATACAATCCACAGCATGGCAAGCGGGCCATAGAGGGCACCAAGAATCGGGCCGAAAATAGGGCCAACGCCGGCAATATTGAGTAACTGAATTAACCAAACTTTTGGGGTGGACATCGCAACGTAATCAACACCATCAGCCATAGAAAGAGCAGGGGTCTTTCTTTCTGGTCGAATAGTGAATATCTTTTCAACAATTTTGCCATATATGAAATATCCAGCCAGAAGAAGGCCGATACAGAGGAGGAACCATAACATAACTATAACACCTTACTCGACTTTTTTAATCTGGGTGCTACTTTATCGTTTCGTAAGAAAAATACCGTGAAGTGATTCGCTTTTTACTTGTCCGTACTGTTTTCTAATTGAAAATACGATTAAAGTAAAAAGTTATTAATTAGCCAGGGGGTAATTATGTTATATATCTTCGATATGGGTAATGTGATTATTGAGATTGATTTTAAAAGAGTTTTAGCGGTATGGAGTAATTTGAGCGGGACACCTCTTGCGGCTTTGACAAAAAGTTTCTCTATAGGAGAAACGTTTGAAAAACATGAGCGTGGTCAAATTACTGATCTGGAATTCGCTGATACTTTATGTCAGGAAATGAATATTTCACTCAGTTTTGAGCAGTTTGCTGCTGGATGGCATGCTATCTTTATTAATATTCGGCCTGAAGTCATTCAGATAATGAAAACATTGCGTGAGGCGGGACACCGGGTTGTGGTGTTATCCAACACCAACCGTTTGCACCTGGATTACTGGCCACATCATTATCCTGAGATTGCGGCATCCGCTGATTACCTCTATTTGTCGCAGGATTTGGCAATGCGTAAACCTGAACCTGATATTTTCAAATATGTGCTTGAGACAGAAGGTTTTTCACCGGATCAGGCGGTGTTTTTTGACGATGTGTTGGAAAATGTGGCAGCGGCCGAGGCATTAGGGATCAATAGCGTTCATGTTGTTGATAGGCAGACCGTGCCAAATTATTTCGAAGCAATCGGTTTTTCTGAACATAATGAGGGATTGAACAGATAATAGAGGATAGTGTGCTGATGCTACTATTGAGCAAAGGAAAAATATGATCGCGTTAATCCAGCGGGTAACACAGGCAAATGTTGTTGTTAAGAACGAAGTGGTTGGGGAAATTGGTCACGGCCTGCTGGTGTTGCTAGGTGTTGAGAAAGGAGATGATCAACAGAAGGCAAAACGGTTGTGTGAGAAGGTGATAGGGTATCGGATATTCAGTGATGAACAGGACAAAATGAACTTGAACGTCCAACAAATCGGAGGCAGTTTGCTGGTTGTCTCCCAGTTTACACTGGCTGCCGATACTCAAAAGGGCATGCGACCCAGTTTTTCCGGTGGCGCTGCCCCAGATAAGGCCGACGAATTATATCGCTATTTTGTTGAACAATGCCGCCAAAGTGGTGTAAAAACAGAAATCGGGCGGTTTGCTGCCGATATGAAAGTCAGCTTGACAAACGATGGGCCAGTCACTTTCTGGTTGCAGGTCTAGCAACCAAAAATAGCCAGTAGAACGCAACCATCCCCGATTAAACATCATGATCAAAAGAAAGGGGCAGTTTCTATGTATCATCTGCGAGTACCTGAAACAGAACAAGAACTGGAAGCATATTACCGATTTCGTTGGGAAATGTTGCGGAAGCCACTGCATCAGCCTGTAGGCTCTGAGAAAGATGGTTACGACACGATGGCTCATCACCAGATGGTTGTGGATGAGAAAGGCAACCCGGTGGCGGTAGGGCGTTTATATATTAATGCGGATAGTGAAGGGGCAATCCGTTTTCTGGCAGTGCATCCCAACATGCAAGGTAGAGGCTTAGGAAAATTAATCGCAATGGCCCTGGAATCTGTTGCCCGTCAAGAGGGTGTTAAACGGGTAGTATGCAGTGCTCGTGAACATGCGGTGGAGTTTTTCAGTAAATTGGGGTTTGAAAACCGTGGGCCAATTACTAGCCCACAAACGACACCCATTCGTCATTTTCTGATGATAAAGCCGGTTGCAACACTTGATGATATTCTTCACCGGCCAGATTGGTGCAACGAACTGCAACAGGCTTGGTACAAACATATTCCCCTCAGTGAAAAAATGGGGGTACGAATTTCTCAATATACCGGTCAAAGCTTTATTACCACCATGCCGGAAGCCGGGAATCAAAATCCTCACCAAACTATCTTTGCTGGTAGTCTGTTTTCTCTGGCAACCCTGACCGGTTGGGGATTGATCTGGTTGTTGTTACAGGAACGTCAACTAGGTGGTGATATCATTTTGGCTGATGCTGATATCCGCTACAAAAAACCGGTTGTTGGCAGACCAAAATCTGTTGCCGATCTTAAAAATATGAGCGGCGATTTGGCTCGTTTGGCACAAGGCAGTAAAGCGAGAGTGAAGTTGGATGTGATTGTTAGCGGTGATCAGGGAATCGGTGCGGTATTTACGGGCACCTACATGGTATTGCCGAATGCTTATACGGCTATTGCTTAGATTTCTCAGTGGCATTAAATATGCCACTGGGGGACTTTCACGACTCGTTGAGTACACGCAACATAAAGTCATCAAGTTTACTGCGGAAATTATCTATATTGCTCCATTGATATTGCGTGTGTTCAGGTGAAAGTTTAACTTCACCTGTGCATATGACATTGAAATTTACCTGGAGGCATCGAGTCTCCTTAATAGAATATTCCACCGCGCTTAGAAAACCAATAACATCATCAAGAAGCAGCCCGGTCTCTTCTTCTATTTCACGAGATAGCGCTTGTAATAGATTTTCTTCTTTTTCTACACCGCCAGAAGGAATTTCCCAGAGATTTGGCGGGGATTCATCAGGAGCTCGTTGTAAGAACAGAATATTGCCATTTTGATCTCTGATGATGCCACCGACAACAATACGGTCATAATTTTGCAGCTTGTTTTCAATATATTCAGGCAGTATACATGTCATTTTTTGTACCTTGTTACAACTTCATTGGTGAAATTTAATTGCGTTTTTAATGTCACCGATATTAATACGGTTTTTCGGTTGATACTGATCGGGGGTTTTATTAATGGATTGAAATAGAAAGTAATTATTATAGGGTTGAGTCGGGTACATAGGTACCCGAATATTCGTTACTATAACTTAACAACCGGACAGGTTTCACAGTTTGGGGTGGATATTTGCCCCTTATTAATGACTTGAGTTTCGCTGCCTGATTGTTTATCCGTGGCAGTCAATGAACCATCGATAGTACTTTTAATATCATCAGCAGCAAGATCTCCCTGTATTAACAGCGTGAAATTGCCTTTACCCTGTAATTTCAACGGCACCCACCGCCATTGAGGCAAAATCGCTAAATCTGCATCTATTCCCCGGAAATCTAAAGTAAATGGCTTCTGTACCTGTTGATCTACTGTACCTTTCACTTTCAGTAATCCATCATCAACAGAGGCATCTAATTGGTCGAAGATCAGTTTATTTCCCTCTGTATGTAATTTAAGGTAAGGGCGACGTAATTCAACTTTGTTAAATGTTGCGCTGGTGGCACTTAGGTTCGAAGAGCCACGCCAGATTCCCCATTTCCCTTCTTTCAGTAATTCCATGTCATAGATATAACCACTGAGGGCAGTAAGCTGGAATGGAAAATCGGGGTTAATATCAATCAGCAAGCTGTTGTTAATTGTCAGCTCGTTAATGGAAAATTCGGATATCCACTCAGGCAATGATTTTTTCAGCAACTGATGCCAGTTTTGTGGCAAGGTGTAAGTTAAACCGGCAACCGTTGCATTGGTGATGTTGAATTGCTTCGTTTGGTGATTCCATTGCCCTTTGACGTGGAATAATCCCTTTTCCCAACGGGAAGTGAGATTGGAAATAGCGAGTTTATTGCCTGCAAGAAGAAGGTGACCAATAACATCGGTGAAATGAAGATCATTCAGTGTAGTATCCATAACGTTGAAATCAATGATGCCCTCTTTTGCCTGCCAGTTCCCGTTAGTCAACCCGACATTTTTTACTGAGACATCCAGATAGTTAGCAGACCAGTTTTTACCTTCCAGCTTGGCATTAGTGAGACTCAGATCTTTGATGCTGACTGCGGGTAATTTGTCTGTTTTTAGCAATAACTCTTCAAGTGTCATTGGCGTTTGCCAACGAATATTGCTGATAAGTAAATTATCCCACTGCCAGCTACCATCAGGCAGACGCTGCCCATTACCTGATACCGAACCCTGTGCCAATGTTGCACCAAATGAACGGAGAGTGAGGGTATTTTGCTGGTTATCTCCTCGTATAATGACTTTTTCGAGAGAAATATCATTGAAATTCAGTTTATCAGCGCTGAATTGAAATTCCCCATTCCCTGCCAACGTATTTGATTGTGGGTTCCAGGGGGTGATACCGCCGGTGATGTTTTGCCCTTGAATTTGCCCGCTTGCATTTTCTGACTGAATAGCCATCTGATTAAGTTGGAGAATGTTGGCGCTAAAAGGTAAGGATTGTTGCTGGCCTCTGATTGTTAATTGGCCCTGTTGCAATAACAGACGATGAAAATGACGCGGGGAAGTCAGTTGCTGCCAGTTGAAATCGAATGCGACAACTTGAGCCGCTAAAATGAAAGTCTGTTGCTGATTGCTAATGACAATATTGGAAAATGCCAGGGTACCTGGTTGTGACCAGTTATGTTCGATATTGCCGATTTGGACCTGATAGCGGCTGTGATGGCTCAGCCATTGACTAAGCTGGTGTGTTCCCCAGTTTGTTTGCATCACGGCATAAACAGTGATTACTGCCAGTATTACCAGTAATAACAGAGTAACCAGCGATTTTCCTAACCATCTCATCATCAGACTCCAATCTAATCGGCTTATAGCTTCCTTTGTATAATTTAACAATAAAAATATCAACAAGTCACTATATTAGTTGTTATTTCTAATAATTTCAGGGTATGAAATGAAAAAGTAATGAATTATTCGTTATCGTTTTATTCTATTAAAATAAAATTCAAGGTTTAATCTTTGACTAATTGTGTTTTTGTTTTTTGTGCTAAGTTTTTATTAATGACTTGGCATTTTGTGTGAAGTTGCTAATAATTATGTTGTGTGATTAATATAATTATTAAATCTATATTTTATTGCATGACAATATAGCCAATGACATCCGAATGAATTAATGTATTAATGGATGGCTATAAATGGAATAATGATATTTTTTCGTTATTCCTTTCTATTCCTTTCTCAGTTTGATTGATGCTTGAAATAACACTGCATAGTTTATTTTCACCCATCTTCCGGTAAATAAAAAATGTAAGGAATCTTCTATGTCAGAAAACATGAAACAAAAATCGTCGAATGAGGGTAATATCCGCACAACCCGCCCACTTACAGGAAAGGAATTTCTGGATGGGCTAAATGATGGTCGGGAAGTCTGGGCTTATGGTGAACGCATTCACGATGTTGTCAACCATCCGGCTTTTCAAAATCCGGCCCGAGCTGTTGCGAAACTCTATGACGCTTTGCACGATCCTGCTTATCGTGACGTACTGACCACGGCGACAGATACGGGTAGTTGTGGTGTAACACACCCTTTTTTCCGTATACCGCGCTCACAGCAGGATTTAATTGCTGATCGTGATGCTATCGCCGCGTGGGCTCGCATGAGTTATGGTTGGTTGGGTAGAAGCCCTGATTATAAGGCTTCGTTTCTTACCTCGCTCGGCGTAAAACCGGAAATTTATGGTGATTTTGCTGATAATGCAAAAAGCTGGTATATCCGTTCGCAGGAAAGCGTGTTTTATTGGAATCACTCGATTATTAATCCGCCAATAGATCGTCATTTATCACCTGATGAAATTGGGGATATTTGTATTCATGTTGAAAAAGAGTGTGATGATGGATTAATTGTCAGCGGCGCTAAAGTTGTTGCCACAGGATCGGCGATTAGTCACTACAACTTTATTGGTCATTACGGTTTACCAATAAAGAAACGGGAATTTGCGTTGGTCTTTACCTTGCCGATGAATACCCCGGGAGTGAAATTAATTTGTCGTCCTTCTTACGCAATGGCGGCTGATAAAATGGGCAGTCCTTTTGATTATCCGCTCTCGTCCCGATTTGATGAGAACGATACGATAATGATTCTGGATAAAGTGAAGGTTCCTTGGGAAAATATATTTATCTATGGAGATGTAGATAAAGTTTCGTTATTTTTTGCTGAATCGGGTTATTTTCATCGGGCTATGTTGCATGGTGTGACTCGATTGGCGGTTAAACTTGATTTTCTTTCTGGGTTGCTTATTAAGGGTGTTGAAGCTACGGGTACGAAGGATTTTCGTGGCGTGCAAGCACGGGTTGGTGAAGTATTGTCATGGCGTAATATGTTTTGGGCGCTCAGTGATGCGATGATTAAATCCCCGGAGCCTTGGAGTGGAGATGCCCTATTGCCTCGGTACGAGTATGGGATAGCTTATCGTTGGTTTATGACGCTGGGTTACCCGCGGGTAAAAGAGATTATTGAACAGGATCTGGGCAGTGCCTTGATTTATATTAACTCTCATGCCCGCGATTTTTCCAACCCGGAACTGTCTCCATATCTTGATAAATACATGCGTGGCTCTAATGGTTACAGTGCAGTTGAGCGAGTCAAGCTCATGAAACTGATTTGGGACTCGATCGGTACGGAATTTGCTGGCAGGCATGAATTATACGAGCGCAATTATTCCGGCAACCACGAAGCTATCAGAGTCGATGTGTTATTGGCTTCCCAAGCCACGGGCTTAGTGGATCAATTGAAAGGGTTTGCTGAGCAGTGTATGAGTGAATACGATCTTGATGGTTGGGTTGGTAACGATTTTATTTGGCCTTCCAACCGTTAGGAGATAAATCATCATCACGCACGATGATGAAATATATACCCTATGGATTTCAAAATGCATCGCGACGGCAAAGGAGCGAATCCCCGGGAGCATAGAGAACGATGTAACCGGGGTGAGTGCAGCCAACAAAGAGGCAACTTGAAAGATAACAGGTATACGTGCGTGATGAGTTGATAATGTGTAACCCGATATCAGCTTTGTAGAAAGACTATTTCTCCTGAGGAAACACCAGATTAAGAGTGATGGCTGTCAGACCGCCAGCAGCAGTATCGGAAGAGAGTAACGTTTTCAGCCAATCAGGAGCGAACTGTAAAATTAGCGGTTGCCATGATTCGCTCTGGTCACATTTTTATATGTTTTAACTTGTGTTTGTTGCAGATTTTTTTTCTAATCCAGCGTTGCCTGCTTTTGGCGTTCTCTAAAGGATGAGTATAACGTCGTAATAACTTACATAATTTTAACAATATAGCTGGGGTACATAGATGTATCATCTTGATGTTTATGGCACGCTCGTTGCGTCTGCATTAGTACTATTACTTGGGCGTAAACTTGTACAATCCGTCCCATTTCTTGAAAAATACACCATTCCTGAGCCGGTCGCCGGTGGTCTGTTAGTTGCTCTGATTCTTTTAGCGGTTAAACAAACAACAGGCTGGGAAATCAACTTTGATTTATCTCTTAAAGACCCTTTGATGTTAACTTTCTTCGCCACTATCGGCTTGAATGCCAATCTTGCCAGCCTGAAAGCGGGTGGTAAGGTTCTGTTCACGTTTGTCTTCGTTGTTGTTGGCTTGTTGCTGGTTCAGAACACAGTGGGTATCGTCTTGGCTGAACTGTTAGGGCTGGACCCATTAATGGGCTTACTGGCGGGTTCTGTTACGCTATCTGGTGGTCATGGTACCGGTGCCGCTTGGGGTAAACTGTTTAGTGATCGTTATGGTTTTGAAAACGCAACAGAAGTGGCAATGGCTTGTGCGACTTTCGGTTTAGTACTGGGTGGTTTGATTGGTGGACCAGTTGCCCGTTTTCTGGTGAGAAACACACAAACCCCGGGCTTGAGGGGCGATGATACCGAAGTGCCAACGGCATTTGAAAAACCGTATACCGGGCGGATGATCACAGCGTTGGTGATGCTGGAAACGATCGCCTTGATCGCTATCTGTCTGATGGCAGGTAATTTTGTATCTGAACTTCTGCAAGGTACGTGGTTTGAATTACCGACGTTCGTCTGTGTGTTATTTATCGGGGTTATCCTCAGTAACAGTCTGTCGGTGCTAGGTTTTTACCGAGTCTTTGACCGAGCGGTTTCTGTACTGGGTAACGTAAGCCTTTCCCTGTTTCTGGCAATGGCATTAATGAGCCTGAAATTGTGGCAGATGGCCTCGTTGGCATTACCCATGTTGGTCATTCTCACTATCCAAGCCATCGTCATGGCATTGTATGCGATTTTTATCACCTATCGGGTGATGGGTAAAAACTATGATGCTGCGGTGCTGGCGGCGGGTCACTGTGGTTTCGGTTTAGGCGCGACACCTACCGCCATTGCGAACATGCAGGCGATTACCGATCGCTTCGGGCCATCTCATGTGGCGTTTCTGGTGGTGCCGATGGTCGGCGCATTCTTTATCGATATCGTTAACGCGATTGTGATTAAACTCTATCTGTTGTTGCCGGTATTCCCGGCTGTGTAGGGATAAATTAGCAAGGTACTGCACCAGCTATGCAGTTGGTGCAGTATTGTTGTTGTGTTCTGCTGTAATGCATAATTCAAATTTTCCACTACTGTTCAATTTTGTTACTAATGTAATTGAGGCGATAACTATGACGGTAGTAGGGAAATATTTTTGCAGAATACCTAACTTTATTTTGGTTATTTTTCTGAATTTATCGTCAATTTTTGGAATATCTTATCCAAATGTTCTGCCAAAGAATTTCCCTGTACATATTCTATTGAGCGGGTATGAGACGTTTCTGCCCACGGAGGCCAGCGTAAATCCGTTGCATCGACGGTTGTGGCCTGAGAAGTGGGAAGCCTCGCCGTTTTTTACGGCGGGGAGCAGTCACGCAAGCACCGTCATAGTTTCACCGTCAAAACGACAATACAACGCAATATATTCGCAACTAGGCGGCCACCAAGGGCCGCGCGTGTTCCAATTTGTCAGCCAAAACCTCATTATGCTGAGCCAGCCACATGTCATTGATGAACTGGAGGTTAAGCCAAAACTCCGGTGTGGTTCCCAAAACCTTTGCCAGCAAAAAGGCCGTTTCCGCAGTCACTCCACGCCGACCACCGCACAGCTCATTGACAGTCTTCCGGCCTACGCCCATAGCTTTTGCCAGTTCGCCCTGGGTGATCCCCAAGGGTTCCAGAAATTCTTCTTTGAGCATAGCGCCCACACTGGTAGGTTGATGCGCGGGAATTTTTAGTGCTTCAATCATAGTTTCACCTCTTACCTGTATGCATGGGGGTCCAGATAGATCCCGTTAGCCTCGCCTGCATCCCATTGGAATATCAGGCGATATTGCTTGTTAACGCGGATCGAACACCAGTCCTTTAGATTGCCTTCCAGATGCTCAAATCTGTTACCCGGTGGCACTCTTAAATCTTTCTCGCCTTTAGCGACATGGATAATATCGAGCTTACGCTTTAAAGCACTTTCAATTGTGCTGGGTATGTTGGGTGATTTTTCACCGCGAAAGTAATAATCATCCAACCACTGATCCCGGAACGTCTTAATCATGGTTGATAGTATCCTGTATCGATACAGGATACAAATGGTCTTTGTTTTTGTCTACGCTCAATGTGTGTTTCATTTTTCCGCTAAGTTATGTTTGTGAAATAATGAATAATTGACAGTATATGGAACACCATTTACATGGTAAATAGTCAGACCGTTGACAAACCTTGTTAAAAATAACGGTGTCCGTGTGCTGCTTAACATCTGCAAAACTGCGCTCTATCGTCTCCTTTCGTCGTTTGTAAATCTTTTCTCCCCATGAGGCTAATCGGTTTTCTCTGGCCAGCTCTTTACTGGCCTTCCAGACATGGCAGGTTATTATTTTAATTAGCCTGACCGGATCGATGGCAGGCCGACCATTATTGTGGCAATACAAAGGGGCGATTAATTCGCGGATAAATTCGAAATTAGTGGCAGCGTCAACTTAACGGACCAGTTCGTCAAGCGGGAGCGTTTCTGGCGGGAAAGTCAGGGGAGATGGTCTTTTACTGTGTTTTACTTATAATTTAACGCATTCAAATATAGTAAGAAGGATGAACAACGATGAAGCTTTTTAACGCTCTGGGGTTTCGTTGGGACCGATCTTCGGTTCCTCTTATTGTTCCGATTCATTCTATTGAGCGGGTATGCTTTCGTTTTCACCGGATGCTACCAGAATTTGTTTGGGATGCTAGCGTTCTTGAAGGCAATCCTTTTACTTTCCCCGAAGTGAAAACATTATTGGACGGTGTAACTGTCGGTGGTAGGAAGGTTTCTGATCAGGAGCAAGTACTGAATCTTGCAGAAAGTTCCAAACGCTTGTTATCACTGGTGAAAAAAGGTCAATTTGAGTTGACCAAGGCTATGTTTACTAAACTTCATAGTATAGTTGCCCGTAATGAAGCTTTGGAGTGGGGAACGTTCCGTGGAGAAGGGCGGGAGGCCAGCTACACCCCAGATGTTAGTTTGGGTGAGTGTGGTCGGCATATTCCGTTACCTACCGTATCAGGCGCACCAGAATTGAACCGCATTTTTCAAGCCGGTATGGCGGCATTGGATGAGTGTCAGCCTTTTGAAAAGGGAATTGCATTCTTCCTTTTTGGTGCGTTACAGCAATTCTTTTTTGACGGTAATAAACGTACTTCCCGTTTCATGATGAATGGTATTTTGATGTCAAACGGTATAGACGCCATCAGCGTGCCTGCGGCGAAAGTACATGAGTTCAACGAAAAGATGGTCCGCTTCTACCTGAGCAAAGATGCCACTGAGATGATGGTGTTCCTTGTGGATTGTCACCCGGATACAGAGCAAATTCGAGCGGCGAATAGATGAAATAATATTGACAACCGGACAGGAGTAGTCATTCTGATAATAATACTTCTATCGCCTCTATCTATGCTCCCGGGGATTTGCTCCCTTGCCGTCGCGATGCATCTTGAAATCCATAGGGTATAGATGGTTATGTGGATCTTGCGTCTGATGCAACACCGCCAACACTTCAATACCAGTCGGAACTTCCCGGTAGTAAATAATGTGGCTCTCTATGGGGAAACTCAGTACACCAAAATAAAGATCCTCACTGCGATCACGACCGGGGGATGGGTGACGATCAAGAATTTCCGTCATAGTCACACGCAACGAAGTTGAATAAGCTTCCGCGACATTCTCCCCCTATCGGCTCATAAAAGTTTTATTGCACGAATATGCTCTCTGGCTTTCTTCGTAAATCGGACACTCATCCTTAAGCCCTACCCTCAAGTTCATCAACTGTCAACGGTGCAAATACATCATCAATACTGTGCAATTCGCCACGATCAGCTTGTGCAATAGATTCAGCCAGAACGGCTTTTAAATTCTGTAACTTACCATGCTTACTAATTTCTACAGGTTCACGCTGAACTTTCCTAAGCAGATCACCAAACTGGTTCTTAGCCAGTTGTGCGGGAATAATTTCCATACATTACCTACCGTTTAAAATGGCTCGAATAGCTATTATGGTTAAAAGTGCATGGAGCCACCAGTAATTAAAATAGCTAACCGCCAACCAAGATGACTTTTGGGTATCTTTTGCTCTTAACGCGTCTATTTGAGGCAATTCTTTGCTACCGTTGTCACTGACTTTGTAATATTGTCCGTGAATTATAATCGTCTAATAGGTCATTCTGAATGTCGATAATGAAAGGGTATTACTCTCTCGATTTAGGGGATTTATTGCGGTAAACAGCATACTGAGCCATCAAATAACCCCGTATTTCTTCATTAAGTTTTGTTGCCAAGGCTCATAATCTTAATCTGTACCATCTATCGATAAAAAATAATCTAAAACCAACTACCCAAAAATCAATTTAGCATTAAAGGCATAACGACGGATCATTGGCATCTCTCTATTGTTTAAACGGCATAATTATTATAAGAATAATAGTTTCCACAAAACATATCATAAGTGTTTTATATTTATTTTACTTCCTCATATTTGTTCGAAAATTAACCAATATTAAAAAATTATATCTAATTCATCGCTAACGTATTAATGTAAATAACGTTTCATGATTCTGCCACACGCTTACTATGCTTACTAATTTCCACAGGTTCACGCTGAACTTTCCTAAGCAGATCACCAAACTGGTTCTTAGCCAGTTGTGCGGGAATAATTTCCATACATCACTTATTGTTCTCCTAATAAGGTCATATCGGATTTACTTCTCTACCCACAAGGAGTCTATGCCGTGAAACCTATCCCTTGTAGGTTAAGAGGAATTTCTATTGCCATGAAGAATATTAACTATTCTTTGATTAAAAGGATAATAGGAAATAATACTGATAACTTTTAATTATAGATAGGCGGGACTTCAGAAATGGTCAGCACCGCTTGTTACCCAGCGCAAGATCGTGAATATTTTGTTAAAAAAATCAGATTTGATCGACGGTAATAGTTATCAGCGATTCTATACTCCACTTATAGCAAAAAATTTTTATTGCATTACAAATGTTATGCAATAGAATGTAATACAAATGTCATTACAGGAGATAACGTTATGAGTACTATTCAGATCAGAGTTGATGAAGAACTTAAAAAAAGTGCGTATCAGACATTTGAGAAACTGAACTTATCGCCATCCGATGCGCTACGTCTTTTTCTGCGCTATGTTGTGGAGAATGAAAAGCTGCCGTTCACTGAAGTTTCCGTTATGGTGGCAGATCATGATGAAGATGCAGACATCTTAGCAGTGGTACGTGACCGTCTTAAAAATCCCGCTAGACGTATCAGGGTAAACCTTGATGATATTTAATATCGATTTCGACGAACGAGCCCTGAAAGAGTGGTACAAACTGGATCAGAGCATACGCGACCAATTTAAAAAGAAGCTACGGAAGTTACAGAACAATCCCTATATTGATTCAGCCAGATTACACGGTAATCTGGCTGGCTGCTTTAAAATTAAACTCCGTTCTTCAGGCTTTCGTCTGGTTTACCAAGTGATAGAAGAAGAGATCGTAATATTGGTGATCGCTGTTGGTAAACGGGAAGATGCGAAAACTTATGAAATAGCTTGTAAACGAATTGTATAGTAAATATACCGCAATGAAATCGTCCTAACGCTGGGTGATAAGATTGAGGGTTTCTGTCTGGCAATGCAGAGCGTCCAGCGTGATGGTATTCCAATAAAGTAAAAATAATTCAATGAGTTGTCTGGTGTCTGGTTCTTCTTTACCTTTGTTTTACGATAAAAAAGTCATTATCCGCTTACTTTCGCCTTTACTGATGAGGAGTGTCTCAACAACATAAATGAGCGTCAATTTACCCGCGCCATTTGGTTCCGCAATGATTATCAATTAGTTTCCGAGAAACTTCGTCATTCAGGACTTAAAGAGCATAGTGAATATGATTAGTTAATTTATTAAGTGTTATTTTGTTATTGCAGACCATTAACCAATGACTGAGAAAAATATAATAATTCAACCTATCGAGTATTTACTTGAAATTTTATCACTCCCGCTCTCTACGAAATAGTTTTTAATGTAAATCCTAAAGAAACAAAGTAACTCATTTCTTTATAAATAGAAAATATATTGCGCCCCTTTTGGTGATTTTTATTCTTTGCTTTGCAGTTAATACTTAGTAAATTAAGTTACATGTTTGCGTATTAATAAAAGTAGCAGTAAAGATGTATATCCCCCCTAAATTCTGTTGCCCAAGTCTCATAATTTTAATTTTTACGCTTTATCGATAAAAAATAATCTAAAACCAACTACCAAAAAATCAATTTGGTATTAATCTATAGTTATCAGTCGATAATTTTTTTCTATTATCTTATTCATCAAATATTGGGGCTAAACACCCAGTCTGGAAATTCTGTCAGCGGAAGTTGATAAAACAACTGATTAATTATAAAGAGGCTGGAAATATCTTTATCAATCAAGCAGAAAAACAAGCATTAGGGGAGAAAGTAGCAAACCGTTGAATATAAATAGTTCAGGAATGGAGATTCCATTCCTGATTATGGTGATTTAATTTTGTCTAACACTCAATTAAATCGGATGACAAGCTCTCATTTATTTCTCTTGATGAGATATATTGGTGCCGCTATCTTGTACATAATCATTAAAAATAATAATAAAACTGTTATGAGAAGCAGAATATGATTTTTCAATACCTCTCTGTATTACTGATAATATAAAACCATGCGTATCGGATAGATCCCACACCTTTACATTTTCACAATCAAGATGTAAATATTCCTCTCTACCTTCCTCTCCACATTTATTAACCGAAACTTTAACCGGCTCAGTTGAGAGATTTTTAACATAAATCATAAATCCTCCACTATATCAATAATAAATATTTGCATTAAACTCAACGATATACGAACAAAAATTAAATTAAAAAAACTAGTGCGATAATAAATTTTTTAGGCAGAGGGTATCGAATATAAAGAGTCTATCCGGCTGCCGTTATTTTCAACCTTGTTACTATAAATAATTAAGTAGCCATCTGATTTTATTGAATACAACACTGAAATATTATCTTCGCGTACTACTGACATTAAAAAACCGCGCTGATCTGATCTATCCCATTGAGCCACCTCTCCTTTATTAATTTCAATATATTCGTCATTACCTTCGTCACTACTCCATTTGCTAATTGCAACTTTAACCATATTCTCTGAAAGACTTTTGACATAAATCATATTAAGCTCTCCATTATATCAACGTAGATTTATTTAGCTCTAATTTAAAAACATCCTAACATGTACCATAATGAAATATAAGTATAGGATAAAAAAGACCAACAAAACTATTATTTGTGTGACCCCCATCAAGGTTTTATACTTCGAAAAGAAAATATTTAAAATTACATTCATTGGGTTAATAGAAATATGTACTATTTAAATTTAGTAATTCAATATTACATTGATGATAATTTCCTATCATAGATTTATCTGTTATATTTTCTGGGGATATATTTTAACGCTGGTGCTAATTTAGGAATAATTGTAGTTCTATTTTCTATTCCTTTGGCAATAATACATTATCAATTTAATAGAATAATTAAAAGAAATCTCTATAGCAGAGCATCTTAATGATTGGATAAAACCAGATATCCCTATTTTTGGCAGCGTTGAGAAACGAAAAGCCCGCTCTGATATATACCCTATGGATTTCAAGATGGATCGCGACGGCAAGGGAGCGAATCCCCGGGAGCATAGATAACGATGTGACCGGGGTGAGAGAGTGCAGCCAACAAAGAGGCAACTTGAAAGATGACGGGTATGTTCTCAATCACGCATTACCATAATGTACCCGTTCCGGTAGCCAGCGTTCAATCAAGGCACGGGCATGTTCAGGATAATGCTGGTGGAGATGTCGGGCAATACGCTGAACTTCCGGCAACATTCCCTGATCTCTTAGTAAATCAGCTACCTTAAATTCCGCATTCCCAGTTTGGCGTGTTCCTAATAGCTCCCCGGGGCCACGAATTTCCAGATCTTTCTGTGCGATAACAAAACCATCGTTACTGTCTCTAAGCACTTGCAGGCGTATTCTGGCGGTACTGCTCAGCGGTGTTTTGTAAAGTAAAACACAATGAGAAGCGATAGCGCCACGGCCAACTCGGCCGCGTAACTGATGAAGTTGCGCCAAGCCGAGCCGTTCCGGGTTATCGATGATCATCAAACTGGCATTCGGCACATCCACGCCCACTTCGATAACCGTTGTGGCGACCAGAAGCTGTAATTCTCCACATTTGAAAGCTTCCATCACTTGCTGCTTTTCTGCGGCTTTCATTCGGCCATGTACCAACCCGACTTTCAGTTCCGGTAAAGCGAGCGTCAATTCTTCACTGGTGGCTTGTGCCGCTTGAGCTTCCAGCACATCGGAATCTTCAATCAGCGTACAGACCCAATAGGCTTGTCTGTTTTCATCAAGACAGGCGTTTCTGATCCGTTTGATAATTTCTTCACGGCGCGTATCCGGGATCGCAACGGTTGTGACTGGTGTCCTCCCCGGTGGCAATTCATCAATAATAGAAGTATCAAGATCCGCATAAGCAGTCATGGCTAAGGTACGGGGAATCGGGGTGGCCGTCATAATCAATTGGTGAGGATGAAAACCCTGTTCACGTCCTTTTTCCCATAAAGCCAGACGTTGATGCACACCAAACCGATGTTGCTCATCAATAATCACCAGCGCCAGACCGGAAAACTTCACTTGTTCCTGAAACATGGCATGCGTACCAACAATCATGGCGACTTGACCGTTGGCAATGGCTTCTTGTTGTTTCTGACGTGCTTTCCCCTTTTGCTTACCTGCCAGCCAGCCGACCTGAATACCCAAAGGTTCCAGCCATCGCCGGAATGTATTTGCATGCTGTTCTGCCAGTAGTTCAGTCGGTGCCATTAAGGCGACCTGTTTACCATGTGCAATGGCACGCAACGCAGCTAATGCGGCAACCAGCGTTTTTCCTGAACCTACATCGCCTTGAATCAGTCGCATCATGGGAACATCTTTTGCCAGATCCTGTTCAATTTCCGTGACAACCCGTTGTTGCGCATGGGTTGGAGAAAATGGCAGGCGATTAAGGAATTGCGGTTTTAACTTGTCCTCAGTCGGCAACGATTGAGCGTGATAGCGTTGTACGCCAGCTCTGACGGCTAACATACTCAAATGGTGAGCTAAAAGTTCTTCCAGAACCAGACGGCGATAAGCTGGATGTTTGCCGGTTTCCAGATCCACCAGCGCAATATCTGGTGTTGGGCGGTGCAAGGTATGCAGTGCTTGCGGCAGACTAATAATAGAACGGCTAAGTTCTTCCGGTAAAAGTTCATTGATTGTACAGGTATCCAGTAATTTCAGTGCTTGATCAATGAGATTACGCAGCGTCGCCTGACGAACACCTTCTGTTGTCGGGTAAATCGGTGTTAATGTCTCTTGAAGCTGTACATTTCCAGTATGATTTTGAATCTTATACTCAGGATGAATAATTTCGGCACCCTGACCGCCTCTTCTGATTTCACCATAGACAACAACCTGTTTCCCTTTCGCGAGATTGTTTCTCATTGCCGCCGAAAAGTTAAAAAAGCGCAGTGTGAGCACGCCGGTACCATCGCTAATTTTGCAGATCAGGGTTCGACGACGACTAACAGTAACATCGGTACGCAGGATTTCACCTGTGACGGTGGCGGAAATACCGGGTAAAAGATCATTAATAGTATAAAGGCGTGTCTGGTCTTCATAACGCAGCGGGAAATGCAGCAGCAGATCCTGCAAATTAACCAGCCCTATTTTTGCTAATTTTGCGGCCTGATTTGCCCCGACGCCACGTAGGGAAGTCAGAGGGATGGCATCAAGCAATGGGCCTCTCATAAGGTTTCTTTTATCTCCATTAGATTGCATGGTAGTCCATCAGGTTTCGCAGGTCACGGCCTGAGCCTGTTTACCATCCATAATAATACAGACGAGTTTAACGTAATCAATGGAATATTTTCCTTCGTAACTGGTTGAAAACCATATCAATACCTTAAGAGTAAGCCGCTATAACGAAAAAGGCGATTTGTAACGACAGGTTCTTGTAGCCTGTTTTGAATAATCTGTCCTGTCAGTCAAATGTAAACTAACGTGCTTGTGAGGTGAAAAAATAATCAAAAAAGGTGT
The DNA here is from genome assembly GCF_035181445.1 of Photorhabdus africana. Classification (NCBI taxonomy): domain Bacteria; kingdom Pseudomonadati; phylum Pseudomonadota; class Gammaproteobacteria; order Enterobacterales; family Morganellaceae; genus Photorhabdus; species Photorhabdus africana. Next base: position 75,905 of record NZ_JAXBVE010000016.1, on the reverse strand, counting down.
TTAAATTTTGCCCCATATCTGTATAACCTCTTGTAGCCTCGGTGAACAATAGGCCATCGTTTTGGGTAGCGGTGTCTATTTTATCCTAGCTTATGTCTGTTCTAAGCGGGATATAGCCGGGTTGTACTATCAATATATTTTGGAGAAATAATCATGGGCCAAAGAAAATATCTGACTCAATCAGAAGTAGAAAGCATGTTGGAAATGGCAAAAGTTGGGCCTAATCCAGAACGGAATTACTGTCTGGTTTATATGAGCTATATCCACGGCTTTCGTGTTAGTGAAGCGAGGCATTTACGGTTATCTGACATGGAATTAAAAGAAAAATGTTTATATATCAGGCGGTTAAAGGGAGGGTTTTGTACTAACCATCCCCTGTTGCAGCGTGAGGTTAAGGCGATTAAGGCATGGCTTAAAGTGCGCAAAACTTTACAGGGCGCGGATAGTGATTGGCTGTTTTTGTCGCGTTGTGGGAAACCGCTTACTCGCCAGCGTATCTATCAGATTATCAACCAGTTAGGACAACGGGCGAATATCGCGGTAGATCCGCATCCGCATATGTTGCGTCATGCCTGCGGTTTTGCTCTTGCAGATCGAGGGATAGATACCCGACTGATACAAGATTATCTTGGACATAAAAACATTCGCCATACGGTACGCTATACAGCCAGTAATGCTGAACGTTTTCAAGGAGTTTGGAGTATAAAAGTTAGACGTTAAGGTATGACAGTTAGGACCATTTTGACAATTAGTATACAATTGCCTAGAAATTATACTAAAAGTTTTCTAATAAAAAAAGAGATAGATTTGTATATATTTGTAAAACGCAACTATCCTACCACAAAAACATTTCGATAATCCACTCTTTTTATTCCAATATGTAAAAACATCACACTTCCTTCGTTACTTTAAAGAAATTACTGTTACTAATTTCGGATTAAATAATTAAATATCCTTAAAATTTGCGAAATGACTATAGTTATATCCATATTGCTTTGTTTTTGCACAGAAAAATTTTTGTATACTAATTGTCAAAATGGTCCTAATTGACAAATATTTGTACAGCTAGATGTCTCTGTTTGTCAAAACGTGATGCACGAGTTTGATCCAGATTTTAGTTAAGTAGTTAAAAAGAGATTAATGAAATGAAAAAGATATTAAAGATAAGCGTCGTGGCGGCGTTGGTTTTGGGGGCAGCTTCGGCTGCTTTGGCAGCAGGTGGGACGACTACGACTGATGAGGGGCATGTGGGGAAGAATACTACGGTAACGATTACAGGTAACGTTGTGGCTGCGACGTGTGATGTAACCGGCTCTAATGCAGGTGCGGACGTGGATTTGGGGAACGCCAATCCAGCAGCATTTGTAGCGGGTACTATTGGTGAGCAAAAAGGCATCGCGTCGTATGTTAATAAGAATCCTAGACCGATTACTATTTATCTTAGTAACTGTGATGACAAGAATATCGATGAAGCCAAAGTTCAACTGCGTGTGACAGGACCAGTGTTGGGCGGATCGGAGAACGTCATCTTTAATAACAGTGAAGATGGTAAGAATGTAGGCGCAATACTAACTTATAAGGATAAAGAAGCTAAAGAAACAGTTGTCTCAAACAATAGAGATGTCCCTGTGGGAGCTAAGGGGTCTACGGGCACAGAATTCAATGGTCAGTCCATAACATTCACTGCATATATGGCATCAATAATCCCTAAGCCAGAAGCAAATCAGCATGTTCGTGCTCCTATTACCTTCTCCTATGCGTATAACTAATGCTTATGTTGTTTTAGCCTGAGGGATGCTTCCTCAGGCTCCTTCGATGAAAAATCATAGATGATTGATGATGCCTTTTATTAGGCAACTACTGGCTGATTGAGCCAAGATATGAGAAACAAAAGATGATCAGTAAACTCCGACTTCCTAACATCATAGTAAAAAGCCTTGTATTGGCCGCGTTTTTGTTTGCGTCACAGAGCTGGGCTGAAGGCGGATTTGGCATCGATGCTACACGCATTATTTTCTTACAGGATAAAGCTGGAGCAACGGTATCGGTGCGCAATACAACAACCAATATCCCTTACCTAGTGACAACTAAAATCACCAGCACCGTTGATGGCAAGGGTAAAACACCATTTTACGTCACGCCTCCTTTATTTCGTTTGGACCCTAAAGGAACCAATGTCCTGCACATCTTAGGTGATACCAGCAAGTTGCCGGCTGACCGGGAGAGTGTCTTTTATTTTAATGCCTCTGCTATTCCCGGTAGTAATAATCCTCAGGGCCAGCGCTTCGAAGAAACCAAAATTGGCGGCGGGATAGCTTATGCCATCGGCAATACCATCAAACTATTTTATCGGCCAACGGGGTTGGTGGGTACGCCAGAGCTGGCATACAAAGCGCTGCGTTTTACCCATGCTTCCGGGGGCATTCAAGTTAGTAATAATTCGCCTTATCACATCAGTTTTACCCAGATTAAAGTTGATGGGGTGCCGGTGAAGTTTTCTGACAGTCATCCACAAATGTTGGCACCTTTCAGCACCCATGTTTATCCCGCTCAGAATAGTCAGAATAAAAAGAAGGTGGAATGGGCGGTGATTAGCGATCTCGGTGGTGGAGAGAACTTCGATGGTGAAATTCAGTAAAGCCGATATCTCAAGGGTTCAGCATCTACGCAGGTACCTGAATTACATCGGCATGGGTGGGGTTCTGTGGCTCTCTTCTTGTCCCTTGTGGGCAGCGAATTCTGTTGGGGCCACATTTAGGGCCGAAATTACGCAAGGCACGTGTGATGTCATTGTGGACAGCAATAATATCGAGCTGGGCATAGTGCAGTTTGCAGACTTGGTATTAGGAAAAGTTAACAGGGAAATTCAGATTACGCTGAGAAATTGCACGAGTGTGGTCAATAGCAACAGTATTACTCCCACGATTACCGTTACCGGAAATCATGTTGGTACGAATGATAAGAGCTTGTTTCGTGATAAAGGGGCAGATGAAAAAAACGAAGCTTCAACGGCAGTGGGCATCACTGTGCAATTGAAGAAGTTTAGTGGAACAGAATGGTCCCCAGATTTAAAGGACGATGAACCGTTTCATCTGGCTAATAAAGGCACAATCGTAAACGATAAAACGCCTACTGTGCCGGTGAAACTTTCACTGGTATGTGCTTTGGCAGGCGGGCAGACGGTAGCGGTCTGCAAAAAGGCAGGAAAAATCAAGGCTACACTGACGTTTACGTTTAATTATCGTTGATGTATCGGCATTGCAGCGTGATATCGCGTTAACAGAAGAGTGATAGGGTTAATTTGAGGTGAGCACGATGTTTGGGACAGCGACAGAACAAAAAAAAAGCAGGCTGAATGACCCGTCGACCTTCCTGCCCAAGGGTAGAAACCCGGTATTGCAGGTTGTGATGCGCTGCTTCTGCTGGAGTTCTGTAATGGTTCTGCTGTTCCTGGCAAGCAGCGTCATGGCTGATGACTCCAAGACCGGGCCCAAGTACCCACCGACGATCACGAGTGGGGTAAACGTACAGCTGAGTGTAAGTGTTTTTCCTGATCCTTGTGACATAGAGATCGGTGGTGGTGATATGAAGGGTTCGGAGCTGAATTTTGGTTCCCTGCTGGCGGCAAAGTTTAGTCATGAAGGGGATGTATCAGCTCCTAAGTCATTTAAGCTGAAATTAACGAATTGTGGCGATCCGGAGAGTCTCGGCCTTACACCCAGGATCACTGTATCTGGAAATACCATCGACGCTGAATATGGTTCAATATTTAGTGATCCTAGTTCCGGTGATTCTGGTACCTCTGAGGGGCTGGGGTTTATTATTTTAATCGAAGAAAATGAGAAGAAGAAAATAGGGCTGAATGATCACTTGTCAATCAATCATCAGGAAATGGAGTTCCCGTTTCCGGTTGAATTTGATGAGGGCAGTGCTGAGATGTATGTAATGGTAGCAATCGCACGTGGAAGAGATAGTAAGATTATTCAACCCGGCACGCTGATTGCGCACGTCACATTTACATATTCTTATCCGTGAGGTGTGATTTATCACGGATGATAAAAATTGGGAGAGGCGGAAAGAGTTAGATGAAAACGAAAAATAGCAATCTTATAAACAGTGAATTAATGACATATCACAGCAGGGCAAAATATGTGTTGCTCTTCATGATGCTGATTGGATGGACCATCGGTTGTGTGATGACTTTTCCAGTGCAGGCGAAGGATCCAAATACGAATCGTACAATCAATTTCAGAGGCATGTTATTGCCTCCGACCTGTGTGTTGAGCGTGAATGGGTCCAGCTTTGCCGGGACTTATATGGATGGTTTCGCTCCGGTCTATGCCAGTGAACTCAGAAATAGCAAATATATCGCAAGAGATCCCTTAGAACTGAACTTTATGTTTAGTGACTGTGATCTAGGCGAATCAAAACCCGCTTTCTACATATGGAGTGATGCGCCTGCCATAACAGATCCGGAGCTTTTCATGGATGATTCTTCTACTGCCAAAGGAGTAGGAGTTAGGATATTAGACGAAAAAACTAACAAGTTTGTACAGGTAAGGAAGGAGGATGACCCGTATAGGGTAGATCTCTCAGACAGTGTAAAAGGAAATGGTGGGAAATTGGAGGGAACAATGAGGAGGTTCAGGGCGTATGTGGGAGGTGTGGGCGATGAAAAGAATCCAGCAACGTGTAAAACAGAGAGTAACGATACCAATGTATTATGCGGAGGAATAGCGAATGTGAGTATACATTTTGAGTTCGTGTATCAGTAGATGGTGTTAAGCCGGGTGTATTCAAGGGATTTTGTCTGATTCTCTGAGATGAAGTGGGATATATGAAAAAGATGATAGTCATGGGAATGCTGGCGATATGGGCGGTTATGGCATCGTCACCAGCACATGCGGGTCTTATGTTGAGGAAGACACGTATTATTTATCATCAGGGCGACAAGGTGCAAAGCATGTCATTGCAGAATTCAGGCGATGAGGTGTATCTAATACAAGCTGCTGTGACTCCGGGAGATAACTCAAATACCCGTTCATCGGAGTTTACCGTGTTGCCTCCGTTGTTTCGCATGGAGGGTAATAGCTTGAACGTGATGCGAGTTATACGTACCGGCGGTGATTTCCCAGCTGATCGAGAGTCTCTGTTTCGTTTTCGTATTAATGCGATTCCGGCGAAGAAAACACTAGATGAGAGCAAGGCCAATGGCAATGGAAAACCAGGAGAGATTGGTGCATCTCTGTCTATTGCGCTGGGGATGAATATTAAACTTATCTACCGGCCAGATAAGCTGCCGATGACACCGGAGCAGGCCTATGGCCGACTGACATTTATACGAGCAGGCAATACTGTCGTAGTGACTAACCCAACACCGTATTACCAGACTTTTGCCCAATTGAAATTTGATGGCAAGGCAGTAGATCTTAACAAAGCCCCGTCAATGTTGGCCCCTTTCGGCCAGATGACTTTTTCCTTGGCAGGTACGGCGGGAAGTAAAGTGACATGGTCGATGATCACCGATGCCGGTGGAGTGAGTAGACTACAGAGCGGTACGTTACGGGCCGACTAAGTATGTTTTTATATTTTGAAATTGGAAGAGCATGACATGGTGGAGCGTAATATTTCAATAAAACAGATCGTTATAACTGTGTCATGTGTTCTGGCAATAATATTACCGGTATTGCCACTCAGGGCAGCAGAGAGTCTGAAGGGGTTGCATCTCAATGACACTCGTGTGATTTATCCTGAATCATCCAGCAACGGAGTCTCTTCGACACTCATTAATAACAGCGACAACAATTATCTCATTCAGTCAATCGTACAAGAACTAAACCCAGAGACCGGTTTACCGCTGGGGGTTAAGGCACCATTTATCGTTATTCCGCCGATTGCAAAGGTGGGGGCAGATGAACGGCTGGTGTTGAAAATCCTTCGTATTGGTGGGGTTTTGCCGAAAGATCGAGAATCTCTGTTCTTTCTGAATCTGCATATGTTGCCTTCTGAGAAACAATTACCAGTATCTAGAGATGACTCTGGCAAGATGAAAATGGTGACAGCTCTGGCGGTGAAATTGTTCTACCGTCCTGAAGGGATACCAAAAGAGGGGGTTGCCGGTGCGGTGAAACAGTTAAGCGCGTCAGTAAAAGAGGATGTCGTGATGCTGACTAATCCGTCACCGTTTTGGATAACGTTGCAGACTTTGCATGTCAGTTCGTTTGCCGTACCGGGCAAGGATTTGTTTAGGATGGTGCCACCCTTTGGTCAGCAGAGCTGGTCGCTGCCGGCAGGTAAAGTGTCTCCTGGTAGTCATGTCACTGTATCGTGGCGTGCTATTGATGAGTTTGGGTTAGACACTGATGAAGAGAGTAGATCTATTGCCGTATCCGGCAGTGGTCAATAGCGATGTTGCAAGGTATCGACAGAAGAGATATGAGCAATGAACCTCTATATGTTAAATAAGAGATGGTAATTAAGAATGAAAGTGTTGATTCCGGCAATAAGCTGTCGTTCAAAACGGCCGTTTACTTGTTGTCGTTGTGTAAATCAAGGTATTTCTACCTCTCTTACCCTATCAAAGCATCAAATGGGGGGTTCTCTCGTTTTTTGTCGGGTGATGCTGGTATTTCTGACGGGATGGAGCGCTCATGCAACAGCGCGTGATTATTTTGATCCGGCTTTATTGGGCTTTGGTTCGAATTCCGGTCAACCGGTAGACTTATCACAGTTTGAGACCGTAGGAGGTCAGGCACCGGGAACTTACCGTGTTGATATCTACGTGAATGGTACTTTTTTTGATACGCGTGATATTACGTTCCAGCGTCATGGCGAGGGTAATGCCGAGCTGACGCCGGTACTTACCCCAGATTTGTTGGAAGCGGCTGGTGTTAATATCAGCGGCATACCAGCGTTGAAAGCATTGCCGGTGGATAAGCCGATAGAGAGTCCGTTGGGTAAATTGATTCCCCAAGCGGCGGCCAGCTTGAACTTTTCCCAGATGCGGCTGAATGTGAGCGTACCCCAAATAGCGATGAAGCCTTCAACGAATGGCTTGGTTGATCCGACGTTATGGCAGGAGGGCATTCCGGCTTTTTTACTGAACTACAGCATCAATGGCAGCCAGAATCAACGCTCACAATTTGGTAATAAACAGACTAATCAGAGTCTGTTCGGTAGCTTCAATTCTAGATTGAATCTGGGGGCCTGGCGTCTTCGGAATACGGCGACTTATTCTTATAGCAGTCAAACTGATAACCGGTATGACTCATTCGATGACGCAGTGAAAAAAACGACCGAATCCCAGCAACGTTGGAACTTTCAGCAAACCTATTTGCAGCGGGACGTGGTGGCGTTACGCAGTGATCTGACGATAGGGGATACCTCGACCGGTAGTGTGGCAGGTCAGGTATTTGATGGTTTTCCTTATCGTGGTATTGGGCTTGCCACCAGTGACCCGATGATGCCCGGCAGGCTGAGTGGTTTTGCGCCGATTATCAGTGGGATAGCTAAATCCAATGCTCAGATTACGGTGACGCAGAATGGCAGTGTGATTTATCAAACCAACGTGGCACCCGGCCCATTTCGTATCACAGACTTGGTGGGCAGCAGTGTCGGAGGCGACTTGCAGGTAACGATAACTGAGGCCGATGGTACTCACCATGGGTTCACTCAGGCTTATTCCAGTCTGCCTATGATGTTGCGGCAGGGGCAATTCAAGTACGAAGTGGCCGCCGGGCGTTATTACAGTAGTGGATATGGCAGTGGCATACGTAAGCCGGTGTTTGGTATGGCCTCGATGATTTACGGTCTGCCTGGTAACGTCACGTTATACGGTGGTGGCCTGGTGGCGCAATCGTACCAATCCGCGGCGCTGGGAACCGGGCTCTCTCTGGGCATGATGGGGGCGTTATCTGCGGATATCACGACTTCCCGGACCCGGTTACAAAATACGCCTGACATCCTGCGTGGGGAATCTTACCGCGCTAAATATTCGAAAAGTATGCTGACCACTGGCACGACGGTGGATTTAACCGCGTACCGCTATTCCACACGTAATTACCTGAGTTTTTCGGATGCGAACACTCAAGGCTACAGTGTTTGGGGAGAACTCCCTTCTTGGATGTCTGAGCGGCGACGCAGTAGTTGGCAGATGCGACTGAGCCAGTCATTGCCCGGTAACTATTCTCTGTGGCTCAGTGGTCAGCGGGATAACTACTGGGGAAGCTCTAAAACTAACACCACCCTATCGATGGGATTGAATGGTTCTTTCTACCGTGTGGGCTGGGGGCTTAATTACAGCATTGATCGCATGCGCGGTAACGGCGACTGGCCTGAAAATCGGCAAATTTCGTTGAACGTAAACGTTCCTCTGAGCCTGTTTGGCTCCTATGCGGCGCTGAATAATGCGTATGCTAACTATAGTTTTTCCCGTGATAGTACGGGACGCAGTAATAACCAGTTGGGCATAGGCGGATCGGTGCTGGATGATCATAGTCTGTCTTGGAACGTATCGCAGAGTCAGGCGAATAAAGGGAGAGGGCGCAGCGGGTCAGTGTCAATGGGATATCTTGGTTCCTTTGGGCAAGCCAACTTGGGATACAACTACGATTCATGGGGGGGACGCGGTGTGAACTACGGGTTTAGTGGAGGGCTGATTGCACATCAGCATGGCGTTACTTTGGCATCGCGTATTGGTGATGCTGCTGTATTAGTGCGGACATCGGGGGTTGCAGGTATTCGTGTGATGAATTCCAGTTCGGTGACTACTAATCGCTGGGGATATGCGGTTGTGCCTTATGCCCAGACGTACAGCCGTAATAGTATCAGTTTAGATCCGTCATCGCTGCCGGAAGGGGCTGACATGGCACAGGGTAGCAAGAACGTATTCCCGACGAGTGGCGCGGTTGTGATGGTGGATTACCCCGTGCGTATTGGGCAGCAGTTGCTGATGAATTTGACCTATAACGGTAAGCCCGTGCCGTTTGGGGCAATGGCGGGGCTTAAAGGGGATACAGACACAAATCTGGCCGCGATAGTCGGGGAGGGTGGACAAGTGTATCTGAGTGGTATGCCACCCAGCGGGGTACTGAAAGTGAAGTGGGGCAGTACACCGGACAAGCAGTGCGAGGTGGCATTTAACCTGGGGCCCCCTCCGGTAAAGGCGAAGGCAGATAAACGCTGGAATCCAATGCGGCAATTGAACGAAACCTGTCGTTAAGATGAGGCAATGTGTTGTGGTTCTGCGCTGACAACCTAATGGGGAAAACCATAATTATTAGGAAGAGGACCCTCTGAAAGGCGGATGTGATTTGGTCGGGATGGGGTGTATCAACGAATGAAAATTTCTAACAGGACAACTGGGAAGTTACTCCCGGTTGGGCAGCCGATGAAGACGAATAAGACATTTATTAACAAGATAAAACAGGATATGAGTTGGATGGTGGTTCATTGTCGCTGGTGGTCGATGCCGATATGGGTGGGGATGATATGCCTATCCGTGGGTATCTTTTCTTCTCCCACACTGTTCGCCGCGCCGACAATAAATTGGAATGCTGATCGCGCCATTGACGCTCTGGGGCCTGCTCGAAAGGTAAAGTGGAGTGACGGAATAATCACTTATCCGGCAACGGGTAAAGCGACCTTAAAAGATGTGTTTCCAACACTGTCTATGCAGTGGGGTAGTAGTAAAACGTTGGATCAGGTCAAGTTCCGGCTCAAAGCAGGGCACGGGGAAATTTTTAAAGTCCCGAGAGTGGTTTCAGGCCGTTACGAATGCTCAATTGAAGCCAAATTTACAAATGGTCGTCCAGGAGTAGCCATTCCCAAGGAAAACATGGCGGTGGATATCGATGGTACAGGGACAAAGTATTCTAAATCACCAGTAGCGCTCGTGGCGAGAACTACTGGTAATCAGGATGATGAGAGTGTAGCAAAGGCAGAACTAAGTGACCTTTCTTTTGATGTGTCTTGTCAAGGGGTAAATTTTTCATGGAAGCGAAAGGCCGATGAAAAAGTTGAATTCGAAACCCAGAGTGTTGATGCACCTGTGGGTATTTTAATTGATGGAGGGGATTTTATGTGGTGGTCCAGACCAATTCTTCCGACTATCAAAGACCCTGTAACAGTGATATCCCCTCCGGAGTGTATTTTTGAAAGTCAGTCTAGTGAGGATTTTGATTTAGGAGAGATTCGCCGGGAGCCGTCGGACACGATATTCCCAAAAGAGTTACACCGGGCAACGGTAGAGATATATGATCTATTGATAAGTGTTGTATGCGATACACCCAATAAGGACGATACAGGCGTAGCCATTGTGAATTTTTCTACCGAGCATCTCGGTGTTGATGGTAAAAGTATAGTAGTGATGGACACCTCTAAGGAGACTGGGGGTAAGGACTTCGATAACGCGTTGGCGATAAAAGTGTTGCCGCGAGTTCTAGGCACACAGACTAAGCTTGTAGGCGGCAACCAGATTGGTCAGCCAGTAACATTTGGTTCAGCGGCTGACCCTAAAAGTGTGCTGGTTTTTAATGTAGATGATACGTCAGCCGTGAAAAAAATTAAAAAGGATGAGCACGGCAACGAAATAGGCGAGTATTATTCTCATCATTCTCTCAACAGGTTTTCTGTGCAGCTTTGGCAAACGAAGGCGATAGACCCCAAGCTTTCTGGTGAGTTCAAAACGTCTATGGAGGCAACTCTAGTCATGAAATAACGCTGCGCTGGCAAGGTATTTAAATATGGCATGGTGGCTTAGCCGCCATAGGTATTTCATCTCAATAAATCGCACTATTTCATTTCTCATGTGGTAACAAATTGACCCGTTAGTCACCAGTGGAGAGTAAAATGACAATCAATGTTAATGATTCAATGCTGCTTCAGATAAGCGGTAGCCAGACCGATTTGCCTGGAGGTCAGACTATTACCGGCAAACAAAGTAATCATGGGGATTTTCGGTTGCCGGCCTGTTTGTCTCATTTGAAGGATACACCGTTGTACATGGCAGTCGCGTATTGGGGATTATTGAAGGGGAGTGGATTTACCAAAAGTGAAATCAGCCAGGTGTTCCGAGTGACAGAACGCCGGGCAACAGATGTGATGAATTATATCTACAATGAGCGACGTGATGTGATCGCCTGTGAAAAAGTCTTCTTTCGTGAGAAGCAGGGAAGTCGCCGGCAGATGCTAATTGTTACGGCCGTCGTTGAACCCATGCCTCAGAAGGGTCAGGCGTCGGTAACGAAAACGGTGAAGTCGACGCGCTCCCGGACATTATCACAAGCTAATCACATGTGCATTTGGCGCACTTGGTTTTTGCAGCGGGCTTGTGGTCCGTTTATCTCCTGAATCGTATCACACATGTGGCTGTTTGGCGGGATATGATGAAGGGCGAGTTTTCATCGATTTTGTGTGTGATGCCTTATGGGATGCTGATAAGTCGGATGGTACTGGTTATCGGGATCATATTGTTGGCCGTCTGTGGGTTTTTATTGGGCAACAAAATTCGCTACTCGCGGTATCCCCGTATGCTGTTAGCGTATTGGTGCCGAACATGGATTTTGCCGCTATTGTTTATCGCTATCGGATTGGTATTGATGTTTGGTGTGGGTGAGGAGGGTTGGTTAGACCGCATACTGGATGAGGTTGATTCAGTATTGATTGGTCTGTTCTTTGATAACCGGGATGACGTGCTGTCAGCCCCGTATCCGCCGCCGGTGTCTTGTGGGTCGGCGGTGGATAGCGCTGTTGATTGTTCACCTGCTGATTTGCACGGGCTATCCGGTTTAGTTTCTGTTACGACTGACTCGCATCACATCCGGCATGATCCGAATTTTGCGCATAATATTCGCTAACTGAATACGGTCTTTAGTCGTGAGCCGGATAAAAGCACAGTAAACCCGGCCGTCTTTCTCTTCGGTATTCATACTCTGAATATTGGAATTGGCTGCATTAATGGCGGCGGTCAGATTTGCCAGCGCCCCTTGATGGTTAAACATGTCCACTTTTATTTCGGCGGTGAAATCGTTATTGATCTCTTGATCCCACTCGACGGCCATAAATTTTTCGGGTTCTTTCTGATAACCACGGATATTACGGCAAGACTCATGGTGGATAACCAACCCTTTGCCGGGACTGATATGGGCGATGATAGGGTCACCGGGGATGGGCCGGCAACATTTGGCAAACGTAATCAGCACACCGTCAGCGCCTTTGATGGGTAATTTACGGGCGCCATTGTTGTGATAGGTATTTGTGGTATTTTCTGGCGGCGCGCCTAGCAAATTACGGGCGACGACGATACTCATGGTATTGCCAAGCCCGATTTCAGCCAGCAGATCGTCTATTGTCGAGAGTTTCATTCTCGTCAATTCTTTATTGATACTTTCCGGTGGAATATCAACCAGTTTTTTCCCACTACCCAACGCGTGATTTAACAGGCGACGCCCCAGCCCAATGGAGTCTTCCCGCTTGAGGTTTTTCAACAATTGACGAATTTTAGCGCGGGCTTTTGAACTGACGACAAAGTTCAGCCAGGCGGCATTTGGCCGGGCACCCGGCGCGGTAATAATTTCAACGGTTTGGCCGCTGGTAAGAGACTGAGATAATGGATATGGCTGGCGATCAACCCGTGAGCCAACGCAGGCGTGACCAATATCGGTATGTACGGCGTAAGCAAAATCAACCGGGGTGGCACCGGCGGGTAATTCCACAATGCGCCCTTTTGGGGTAAAAACGTAAATCTCATCAGGAAACAGATCAGATTTAACGCTTTCGATAAATTCAAAAGAGCTACCGGCACTTTGCTGTAATTCCAGCAGACTTTGCATCCAGCGCTGCGCACGGACTTGCGCGGCGGTACCGGATTCACCTTGTTCTTTATAAGCCCAGTGTGCCGCGACGCCCATTTCGGCCATTTGATCCATATCTTCGGTGCGGATCTGGACCTCGACTGGCACCCCATGAGGGCCAATCAGGGAAGTGTGCAGGGATTGATAGCCATTGGCCTTAGGGATGGCAATGTAATCTTTGACTCTGCCCGGGCGGGGTTTATACAGGCTGTGCATCTGCCCCAAAACCCGATAGCAGATATCAACATTATTAACGATGACCCGAAAAGCATAGATATCCATAATTGAATGAAAACGTTGCTCTTTGAGGTGCATTTTCTGGTAAATAGAATAGAGATGTTTTTCCCTGCCGCTGACTTTGCATTCAATGCCGGCTTCAGTCAGCCTGCCTGCGATTTCAGACAGAATTTTCTGGATCATCTCCTTACGGTTACCCCGGGCCGCTTTTACCACTTCTTTGATAACCCGGTAGCGGTTAGGGTGAAGGGCCTCAAACCCCAGCTCTTCTAACTCTGTTTTCAGATGATGGATACCCAAACGATGGGCTAAGGGGCTGTAGATCTCTAACGTTTCCCGGGCGATACGGCGGCGCTTATCTGGGCGTAACGCGCCGAGCGTGCGCATATTGTGGGTACGGTCCGCCAGTTTGATCAAAATGACGCGGATATCCTGCACCATTGCCATGACCATTTTGCGGAAATTTTCCGCTTGTGCCTCTTTTTTATCGCGGAAATTCAGCTTATCAAGTTTGGAGACCCCTTCGACTAACCCGGCAACCACCGGGCCGAAAGGCTGGGCGATATCCTGAAAGGTGGCGGGCGTGTCTTCAATAACATCATGCAACAAGGCGGCCATCAGCGTTTCATGGTCGAGACGCATCTCGGCTAAAATGCAGGCAACTGCGACAGGATGAGTAATGTAGGGCTCACCGCTGGTACGGGTTTGCCCTTCATGGGCATCCCGCGCAACAGAGTAAGCCTGCTTGAGGAGCTCAATCTGAGCCCCGGGCAGGTATTTTTGGGCAAGCTGATTCAGGCTTTCGAACAGATACAAGGCAGACCTACCGTAGATTAACGACGACTTTCCGCGATAGCGGAAACCGCCTGCATTTCTGCGGCTTCCTGCTCTTGTTGTTCCTGGCGTTCACGCACGTCCAGAATTTTACCGTTGATCAGGCCCTCTTCCACTTCACGCAGAGCGATAACCGTGACTTTATCGTTCTCTTCAGCAACCAGAGGATCTTTACCACCTGTTTGTAGTTGACGTGCTCGACGAGCGGCGACCAACACCAGGTCAAAACGGTTACCAATTTTTTCTACAGCGTCTTGAACAGTTACGCGTGCCATATGTGTGCGACTCCACAGGTAAAGAAATGACTGGGCATCATACTGAAACTTGGTTCAGTCTGCCAATAATTTGCTGATTAAAGCATCATGCCGTTGTGCCTGGCGCTCCCGATGCAGGCGTTCTGAACGGATGATGGTGTGCAGATCGGCCAATGCAGTATTGAAATCATCATTAACGATTAAATAATCATACTCGTTATAGTGAACTATTTCTGCAACGGCTTGATCCATGCGTTTTTCAATAATATCTTCACTATCCTGCCCTCGACCGCGCAGACGGCGACAGAGCTCTTCTTTTGACGGCGGCAGGATAAAAATGCTGCGGGCAGAGGGCATTTGTTTGCGGATCTGCTGCGCTCCTTGCCAATCGATATCAAGAAAAACATCAACCCCACTGGCAAGCGTTTCTTCAATCACTTTCCGGGATGTACCGTAATAATTATCAAAAACACGGGCGTGTTCCAGAAATTCATGGTTACTGATCATCTGACGAAATACTTCTTCCGTGACAAAGAAATAGTGCTCACCCTGATTCTCACCGGGACGCATTGCACGTGTGGTATGGGAAACAGAAACCTGAGTATCATACAGAGGTTGAGTCTTTAACAAAGCCTGAATCAGGCTTGATTTACCCGCTCCGCTTGGCGCGGAGACAATATATAACGTGCCTTGGATCATGGTGGTATCTTGGTTGATTGGATAATAATTAAATAAGGCAGAATAAAATTCTTATAACAGTATACACGTACCCATTCACACATGTCGCGTTGCCGATGCATTTCCGCCGAAATTTTCTTAGGGGAAAAATTGCCAATGGATATTTTGTATCGCCAAGGGTTGACTTCTTTAGTTAAAATTTTGCTCTATGTATTATCACAACTGTTGTTGAATGAAACAAAAATGGTGTATTTGCTGTTTTATGTGTCACCATCGCTTGGTCGAAAAGGAGGCATGGATGAAATACAGTGAGTTCCGCCGATGGCTAATTTCTCAAGGAGTTTTAATTGTTAAGAAGCACTATAATATCCGACGCATTGAGATGAAAAAGCGCGTTATTTTGAGCGTTTTTACTGTCTTAAAAGGGCAGTGCTAACCGCGGCAAGGCCCGATTACGTCTGGCGGCAGTCCATGAGCGGGCGGATCTGGCAATGCCCTTTCTGTCGAGTCGAACATGACCGCGATATCAATGCGGCGATCAACATCCAGCGCAAGGGCATAACAGCATTACAGGCGGCGGGACTTGTCGTTTCTGCCCACGGAGGCCAGCGTAAATCCGTCATAAAGACGGTTGCGGCCTGAGAAGTGGGAAGCCTCGCTGTTTTTTTACGGCGGGGAGCAGTCACCGGGTTACAATGAAAGAGTATGGCTTAATCGGCAATTAATCGTATTCACCATGTGCTTTAATATCCCCGCCTCCCCAGCCAACTCGTTTGCCATTTGTTCGCAAAGCCGTAAAGGCGCTCCCCGATGAATCTATGCTGACAATATCCTGCAATTTAGCGATTTCGGGTGGAACAAACCCCCCGGTACTTGGCTTCCCCCAGGCAACGACACTACGGTCCGCCCGCAGGGCCGCGAAAGCAGAATTTGTTGCACTCAGGCCGACGATATCGTTCAGTTGAGCAACATCGAGTGGGAGTATGCCACCATTATCTATATTTCCCCAAGCAACGACACTACGGTTTGCCCGTAAAGCCGAGAAAGCAGAATTTGTCGAACTTAGGCTGACAATATCATTCAGCCGAGCAATTTTTGATGGGACATCATTCCTATCACTCCTTCCCCAAACAACAACGCTGCGGTTTGCCCGTAGGGCAGCGAAAGCATCATCATTTGCACTTAAACTGACAATATCATTCAGCTGAGCAATATCTGATGGGACATTACCGCTATAACCCTTTCCCCAGGCAACAACGCTGCGGTTTGCCCGTAGGGCAGCGAAAGCATTATCATTTATACTTAAACTGACAATATCATTCAGCTGAGCCATGTCTGATGGGACATAACTATCACTACTGGTCCAAGTAATAATGCTGCGGTCGGCTCGCAAGGCGACGAAACGATCACATGTTGAACTTAAACTGACAATATCGTTCAGTTGAGCAATCTCAGGTGGGGTTTTGTTGCTGTAGTGCTCATTGCTCCAAGTAACGACGCTACGGTCGGCTCGCAAGGCGACAAAGGAGTATTGTGTGGCACTTAAACTGACAATATCGTTCAGTTGAGCAATTTCAGGTGGGGCTTTGCCACCGTAGAAATTATTCCCCCAATTAACGACGCTACGGTCGGCTCGCAAGGCGGCAAAGGCGTATTGTGTGGCACTTAAACTGACAATATCGTTCAGTTCAGCAATCTCAGGTGGGATTTTGCCACCGTAGCCCGCATCCCCCCAGGCAACGACGCTGAGGTCGGCTCGCAAGGCGGCGAAAGCACCACTTGTTGCACTTAAACTGACAATATCGCTCAGTTGAGCAATTTCAGGTGGGATTTCGCCACCGTAGCGCGCATCCCCCCAGGCAACGATATGGCCATTCTGTAATAATATGGCGGTTCCAAAGTCATTAGAGTCTATGACGTCATTGCTACCATAGCTGATAGTTTTTCTTCCAGATCGTTGTTTGATAAAAGTGTCTTTGGTCTCTGTGCTGAATGAGAACTCGTTATGTTGATTCATATCACTCTCCTGATAGGCTGTGTCGGATTTATTTGTAGGAATTCTGCGCCGCAAAACCTATTTCTTCCCCATCAAACTGGGTTTCTGCTTAAAGGGTGTAAGCACCTGTATTGCGGTATTTGATTTGCTGGCGGTCAGCGTAGTGTGTTAATCCGTTCATAACAGGTGAAGAGATTATGAGGATTAACTCAATTTTCAGGCCAGCGTCTCTCCTGCTAAAAAACACATTTACTGATTAATCGTATTCACCATGTGCTTTGGTATCTCCTCCTCCCCAACCTACACTGCGGCCATCTGCTCGCAAGGCTGCAAATGCAGAGTGTGATGCGCTCAGGCTAACGATATCCTTCAACTTAGCAATTTCCGGTGGCACATAACCACCGCGACTTGGTTGTCCCCAGGCAACGACGCTGCCATCTGCCCGCAGAGCTGCGAAAGCACAATCTGCTGCACTCAGGCTGACGATATCGTTCAGTTGAGCAATCTTAAGTGGTAATGTTCCGCCAATGTCTATATCTCCCCAGGCAACCACACTGCGGTCGGCTCGCAAGGCGGCAAAGGCATACGGTGTGGCACTTACACTGACAATATCCTTTAATGCGGCAATTTCGGGTGGAACCACTATTCCCCACCAGGAAACGACGCTGTGGTCTGCCCGTAGGGCGGTGGCATAATTATAATTGGTAGTTATGCTAACGATATCTTGTAATTTGGCGATTTCTGGCGGGATAATTTCCACACCCCAAGAGACAACGCTGCCGTTCGCTCGTAGGGCCACGAAAGTATTATTTGTTGAACTTAGGCTGACAATATCCTTTAATGCGGCAATTTCGGGTGGGGTTGGCAAAAAATCCAATCCCCAGGAGACGACGCTGCCATCTGCCCGTAAGGCGGCAAAAGATTGCTCTGTTGCGCTTAGGCTGATGATATTGTGTAGCGATAATCCACACATTCTTGGCAGGGCCGTGTTTAAAAAATCCACTGCTCCCCAAGAGGCTATGCTGCCGTCCGCCCGTAGGCCCGTGAAAACATCTCTTATTGGAATTGAACTCACGCTGACAATATTCTTCATCTTATTCACTTTTGATTGTGGCGGGAGTAGGTCATTGAGGAATGAATCCCAGATAGACACGCTGCCATCTGCCCGCAAGGCTGAAAATGCAGATTTTGTTGCACTTATGCTGACAATATCCTGCAATTCGGCAAATTCGGCAAATTCGGCAATTCTTGGCGGGACTTGATTATCATCTGAGTTTTTTCCCCAAGTGATCACTCTGCCATTTTGCAATAACATGACGGTTGTCGATTCAATAGAGATGATGGAGATCTTGCCACCAGAGTGACTTTCTCTGCCTGATTTTAGGTTTTGCTGGATAAAACGATCACCGGTAGCCATGTTTGATGAGAGATGGTCATTTGGGTTCATATTGGCTCTCCTAGATAAGGTTAATATTGGGTTTGCTTTTACCTATAAGATAAAATTGGTTTATCGCGAGTTAAGCTAGATTTATATTGCCACTGGGTAACATTACCTGTTATTTGAATAAAAAGATAATAGAAAAACACGATCAGTTTATAATTTTGTGGATGTATTCCAGTAAAGAAAATATCACATAAATTGAGGTGTTATACGAATGAAAGTATTGAAAGAATAACATGAAAAGGTAAACGAATAATGTGATTGAACGTGAATGATGTGACTCAGAAGAGTTAAACCCGACGTCATGATATTAAATGGTTAGTGTAAATATTAACAGTTACAGTAATTGGTTATTTACTTCTCATTTGAAGTGAGAAGTTATCGCTTTTTTAATTTTTATTGGAAAATCAGTATAATAACTGGAATTGAATATTGTGATATTTCAGGTTGATAAAAAACAAGGTGAATGATAACTCAGTATATTATCCGTATTCATTGGATATTCAACCGGGGATTGTTCCCCGGTTGTCTGGTTAAAGATTTTCATTGTGTTGCTATCGCTTCATCCCAAATAAATGACCTTTACTCTTAGTTGATGCTGGTTATTATTTTATTCATTGGGTAAAAGAATGGCAGGATCTTTAAAATTGGGATTTAAATCAACGGGTGCAGACCAGAGCACAAGGCTATAGATCACATTTTGGATATCTTGGCTGTCTTGCATTATAATTAACGGCACCCCATTTTCCCAGTTATTTTCGAATTGAACTTGCTCTTCAGGTTTTCGCTGCCATGAAAAACCCGTTCCTTCGCAAGATATTTCGTAACACAGATCGAGTAGCTTAGACTCCATTACGTTACTGTCCCCTTTGAACCATTGGGGCTCATTATTTTCAACGATTGCATCCGTATAAAGTGTTATGGTGGCCTTTCCTGGCTGGCCATCTTTGCGGGAGGCTATTATCTCACAAGTGTACTTTCCTGTAACAACATGTGGAACAATGAAGATTCGGTTTTTCGTTTTAATCCAGAACATCATATCTTTTAACACTGCGGTATCAGGTAAACGTGTCCCTGGAAAATCGAAATGTGGATCACCTTTAGGAAAGACTAAGGTGCTCGTCCCACTTTCTGGATAACGAACCAATTTATCGTTATTCTCTTTTCCATATATCTTCGGGTTTCCGAGAGCTAAAATGGCTTTCTCTGGAACCCAGTCTATGATTTGAGGGTTACTCGTGATTTGAGGTCGACTAGGTTCTGTATACTTAATAAAATATTCTTTAGAAGTTTTCATTTATTGCTGTAATCCCCTCCCGGTTAAATTATATCGACCTTTCAGAGATTCTCCTTTTTCCGATTATTATTTTCTGTATCTGGGTACCCGTGCAAGCTGTCACTACACGTTACCTCATTGGATTTTAGCTCTTACTGCCGTCAGTTTTTACTGGCGGCATTTCTATCGATAAGGTAAAACCTACTCTTGTGAGTTAAGCTGGATTTATATTGTCACTGAATAACATTACCTGTTATTTGCATAGAAAGATAGTAGAAAAAAGTGATTGGTTGATAATTTGGCGGATGTGTTCCGGTAAAGAAAATATCACATACATTGAGATGTCATACGAATGAAAGTATTGAAAGAGTAACGCGAACGAGTAAATAAATAATAGGGTTAAGCGTGAATGAGGCAGGTCTGAAGGAATTAATATTCGAATGGTAATATTTAAATGGTTTACGTAAAAACTGACCGTTATGGAAACGGGTTGTCTATTTCCAATGTACTTCGAGTGCTCAACCGGGGATTACTCCCCGGTTGTTCTATTAACGATTTTTATTTATTGCGGCTATCTGCCTTTCTCACCCCGGATATATTATCTGGGTTATCACAGGGATCTGGCTTCGCTAGGTTCGCACTGCCCGTACTGCCCGTACTAGTAGGTTTCTGGATGGCTGGGTCTTTAAACCTATTATTCGGATTGTTGTCTGGTGGTGTCCAGAAAGCAACATTATGAATCCAATTGCAGGTGTCTTGCATTTCAATTGACGGTACCCCGTTTTCCCACTTACTTTCCAATTCAAATTTCTCTTCGGGTTTACGCTCCCATGAAAATCCGGTCCCTAGGCAGTTTACTGTGTAAGTCAGGTCGTTCACGTTAGATTCCATAACGTTTTTGTCTCCCTTGAACCAGTAGATGTCTGGATTGACAACGATAGCATCCGTATAGAGGGTCACTGTGGCTTCCCCTGGAGATCTATCTTTACGTTTGGCAACCATCTTACAGGTATACTTACCTGTAACCACATGTGGCACCTTGAAGATTCTGTATTGTGCTCTAACCCAGAACATGCCGTCTTTTAGCATCATCTCTTTTCCTATCGGTTTTGGAAAATTATGATTTTTTACTATCGGAAAGACATTCAATAAGGTACTGGTACCCACTTCTGGGTAACGAATTGGCTTACCGTTGTTGTCTTGCCCATTTATCACCGGTTTCCCGAGAGCTTTGATTGCCCAACTTGGGTTCCAATTGGGTGTAGCAGCGGCGAATACCGAGGTGGAAAAGAGCGCCCCTATAGACACGCACATCATCCATACCGGCCACTGGCGGTAATGTGCCGTTATCCGACCAATATCCTGTTTCATTCTGTTGATGAATGTGTTACCCGCATTCATGGGATATTCAGATGGGGATAATTCCCCAGTTGTTACGTGAGAAATTTTCATTTATTGCTGTAATCCCGTCCCGGCCAAATGACATTGGCCTTTCAGAGATTCCCCTTTTTCCAGTTATTATTTTCTGCATCGGGTACCCGTGCAGGTCGTCACTACAGGTTATCTGTCTTAATGACAGGTTTTGTTCAATTAGTCTCTGGACTCCGGCTCTTATTCACTTCCTCTTGATCGGAGGAAACCCAAGTCAAATACCACTTTGCACTGACTGTCCGCATTACTTTATGTTGCTTTCCGAGCCTTTAGGTATATTTGCCTACCATTTTCTGCTATTACTCTTGCCGCTAGATTTATCCGCTATTGCTGGCTGATACACATGAGATAATTCAATATGACTATTATTTATTGAGTTGAAACCGGAATGGAAAACCATCTCGGCCAATGTAACCTTGGCTATTTGTATCCCAAAAACTCAGAGGGTAGCGTGCAGAATAGCGATGCATCTTGAAATCCATAGGGTATATATTGGATTTACCTTTTACCCACAGGGGAACCTATGCCATAAGACTTGTCCCTTGCGGGTTAAACTGAGTTTTTACTGATATGAATAATATTAGACATTATTTAAGTAAAAATCTAATAGAAAAAAGTTATCGGCTGATAACCTTAGGTTAATGCTACACCTGATTGTTGGTAGTGGTTTTTAGATTATTTTCCACAGATAGATCACAAGAGTGGTAATAATGAGATTTAGGCAGAGGGATTTAGCGGGGATATACATCTTTATGACTATTATTACGTGAACGAGTAACTTAATTTGGTAATAATAGAGGGCAGGTAAGCTAATATTTCAAATTAGAGGGTGTCGCAAAAGGCCAGCATTGACAATAAACCCACAGAGATTTATTGCCTGTTATTGGAACTGACAACCCAGACAAGCTAAAAATAGCCCATAATATCAGGGCAACGGCCCTTGATAAGTTATACGCTATGACGTTTAGTGTAAGCAGACGGTTCCAGTTTTCGAGTGAATAAGGTCATAAAAGATCTGCGCCTAAAGGAAGAGCGCAGATTTTAATGGATAACATGAGCTTTTGCGACACCCTCTTTGTGGCGGGGAGGATGTCAACTGTATTCATTGAGTGCTCAACCGGGGATTACTCCCCGGTTGTTCTGTTAAAGATTTTTATTTATTGCTGCTATCGGCCTTCTCATTCCAGATAGGTTATCTGGGTTATTACAGGGATCTGGCTTCTCCAGGTTAGCTATTAGGTCTCAGGATGGCTGGGTCTTTAAACTGACCATTTGGATTGTTGTCTGGTGGCGTCCAGAAAGCAACATCATAAATCCAATCGTTAGTGTCTTGCATTTTAATTGACGGTACCGCGTTTTCCCACTTACTTTCCAACTCAAATTTCTCTTCGGGTTTACGCTCCCATGAAAATCCGGTCCCTCGGCAGTTTGCTGAGTAAATCAGGTCGTTCACGCTAGATTCCATAACGTTTTTGTCTCCCTTGAACCTGTAGAATATATAATTTACAACGGTAGCATCCGTCTTGAGGATTGCTGTGGCTTTCCCTGGACGTCCATCTTTACGTTCGGCAATCATCTGACAGATATACGTGCCTGTGACCACACGTGGGACCTTGAAGATGCTGTTTTGTGCATTTATCCAGAACCTGCCTTGTTCCAGCGTCATATCGCTTCCCATCGGCTTTGGAAAATTACGATTTCTTACTGGCGGAAAGACATTCAATAAGGGACTGGTACCTACTTCTGGTTCTGGGTAACGAATTGGCTTACCCCTGTTGTCTTTCCCATTTATCACCGGATTCCAGAGAGCTTTGATTGCCCACGTTGGGTTCCAAGAGGGTGCAGCAAGAGTATAATAATACTCTGATGGGGATAGCTCCCCGGTTGCCATATTAAAAATTTTCATTCTTTGTGATAACCCTGTCCCGGCCAGATTGTATTGGCCTTTTAAGGGCCCTCCTTTTTCAGATGATTATTCTCTGCATCGGGTCACCCGTGCAGGTTGTTATTACACGGTTTCGTTCATGTAAGAGTATTGCTGGAACTCATGTTTGAGGAGAAATCGTCTTGATTCATATTACTCTCCTAACTTAAGGTTATATCGGATTTACCTTTACCTACAGGGAACCTATGCCATAAAACCTATCCCTTGCGGGTTAAGCTGAATTTCTATTGCTACGAAGACATAAATAAGATTAGCAATTATTTTAAAAAAAAGATAATAGGAAATAGTTATCGGCAGATAACTTAAGATTAATGCTAAATTAATTTTTTGGTAGTTGATTTCAGATTATTTTTTTATCTATAAGTGGTAAGGGTTGAAATTATGAGACTTGAGCGACAGAATTTAGGGGGGATGTACATCTTTATGGCTACTCTTATTAATACGTAAATATGTAACTTAATATGCTAAGTATTAACTGTAAAGCAAGGAAGAAAAATCACTAGGGGTTTATTGTAATATCCGCTCTAGCCTGTTTATGAAAATGTCAGTTATTTTGGGGTTTTTAGGATTTACGTCCCAAATTATTTCGTAAAGTCATAGTCTTTTAATCTTTATTTGAAAGTTAATATTAGTAATAACAGAGAGCGGCTGTGATGAGATTTAAAGTGAATACTCGACAGGCTGAACCGAGGTATTATGGCTCAGCCTTGGTTTTCGTGTTTTTTAGTCATTCATAATGACAATGGATTAATCATCATATTCACTATGTACTATATTATCGTTACCAACATCCCAGGCTAATATCTGACCATTCTGTCGTAAGACTGTGAAAGATTTACCGGTTGTACTTAGGCTGACGATATCTTGTAATCGGGCTATCCCAGATGGGAGTTTGACGCTTGGATCACTGTGTCCCCAAGAGACCACGCTACCATTTGCCCTTAGGGCAGCGAACGCATCATTTGCTGCACTTAGGCTGACAATGTCCGTTAAGTTGGCGATTTCGGGTGGGATGCTGGTACTTGCCCCCCAGATGACTACGCTGCGATTTGCCCTCAAGGCAGCGAATGAGCCTCTTGCTAGATGTGAGCTTATTGCGGGATGTAGGCTGACTATATCCTTTAATGCGGCAATTTCGGGTGGAACCTGACCGCCAGAGTTCGGATCACCCCAGGTAACTACACTACGGTCTGCCCGCAGGGCAGCAAATGCTTTGTCTGTTGCACTTAGGCTGACAATGTCCGTTAAGTTAGCAATTTCTGTCGGGACGCTGCCGCCTGATTCTCCATCTCCCCAAGCGAGCACGCTGCCATCTTTTTGCAGGGCTGCGAAAGAAGTCCATGTTGAACTTAGGCTGACGAAATACTTGTAG
The DNA here is from genome assembly GCF_035181445.1 of Photorhabdus africana. Taxonomy (NCBI): domain Bacteria; kingdom Pseudomonadati; phylum Pseudomonadota; class Gammaproteobacteria; order Enterobacterales; family Morganellaceae; genus Photorhabdus; species Photorhabdus africana. Next base: position 51,590 of record NZ_JAXBVE010000016.1, on the reverse strand, counting down.
TCTATATTAGAAGGTACAGAATATTTACCCCAGGAGACTACTTGATCATTCGCCCGCTGGGCCACGAATGTATTCGCAGTTGTACTTATTCTGACAATATTTTTTAATTGGGCAATGTCAGACGGGACTTGCCCTCCTTGATATGGATTTCCCCAGGCGACCACACTACCATTCGCTCGTAGGGCGGCGAAGGCAGAATATGTTGAACTTAGGCTGACAATGTCCTGTAATTCAGCGATATCGGATGGGATTGGGCTTCCCCAATTTGGCGCTTTCTGATCTGGATCTCCCCAAGCGACTACACTACGGTTTTCCCGCAGGGCGGCGAAAGCACTCGACGTTGAACTCAGACTGACAATATCCCGTAATTTGGCAATTTCTGGTGGGACTTCGCCGCCGTTGTCTCGATCACCCCAAGCGACCACGCTACGGTCTGCCCGCAGGGCGGCTACAGCAGAGATTGTTGAAGTCAGGTTGACTATATCCTGTAATTGAGCAATTTCGGGTGGGATATTTCTGACATCATCATCTCCCCAAGCGATCACTCTGCCATTTGGTAATAACATGGCGGTTGACCAGGCCGTAGGGACGATGCAGATTTTGTCGTTGGAGTTACTATTACCGTATGTCCCAAATTGCTGGTATAACTTTATAGAATTATCGTGGGTATCCATGTTTGGTGAGAAATCGTTATTTTGGCTCATCTTCTTCTCCTAATAAGGTCATATCGGATTTACCTTTTCTGTACCGTAAAACTTCTGCTCAATGGATTAACTAACTATCATATTCATTATGTAGTTTATTGTCGTAAATAGAGCCCCAGCCTACCCTCTGACCATTGGTTCGCACTATTGTGAATGAGTTTCTTGATGCATTAAGGCTAACGATATCTTGTAATCGAGTTATCCCGGAAGGGACTTGATTGCCTTGATAATCGCCATATCCCCAGGCAACGACGCTACCGTTCATCCGTAGGGCTGCAAATGCGGTTTCTGTTGCACTTATACTGGTAATATCCTGCAATACGGCAATTTCGGGTGGAGTTTTGATATTATTGCCTTCCCAGGCAACCACACTGCGATCTGCCCGTAGAGCCGCGAAAGCATTCGATGTTGTACACAGACTGACGATATCTTGTAATTGGGCAATCTCCGACGGAATACTGCCACCCGAAGATGGGTCGCCCCAAGTAACAACACTGTGATTTGCCCGTAGAGCCGCAAAAGCAAAATTTGTTGCTCTTATGCTGACAATATCCTGCAATTGAATAATTTCTGGTGGGATTTGAGCACCTAAGTCTTGGAATCCCCAAGTGACGACGCTGCGGTTTGATCGTAGAGCTGCGAAAGCAGAACCTATTGCACTAATACTGACAATATCCCGCAATTGGGCAATTTCTGGTGGAACCTGACCTCCCCCATTTTTAATTCCCCAAGCGACTACGCTGCGATTTGCTCGTAGGGCTGCAAATGCGTTTATTGTTGAACTCAGGCTGGTAATATCCTGCAATTGGGCAATTTCATCAGGTATTCGACCACCAGAAAATTCATCGCCCCAGGCGACTATGTTTCTGTTTGCTCGTAGAGCCACGAAAGCAGAACCTGTTGCTTTCAGGCTGACAATATCCGTCAATTGGGAAATGTCGGATGGGACTTGACCATCGTTACCTTCGTTTTCGTTTCCCCAGGCGACCACGCTCCGGTTTTTCCGTAGTGCCGCAAAAGCATCATCTGTTGCACTCAGGCTAACGATATCCTGTAATTGAGCAATGTCGGGCGGGATTTGACTACTAGGACCATTTCCCCAAGCGATCACTCTGCCATTTGGTAATAACATGGCAGTTGCCTCTTTAGTAGAGGCGATGGGCGTATTATTATCAGCGTCACTATTCCTGTCTGGTTGCCAATATTGTTTTATAGGATTGTCGTTGGTATCCATACTTGGTGAGAAATCGTTATTTTGATTCATATTACTCTCCTAATGAAGGTTATATCGAATTTACCTTTTCCCACAGGGAGTCTATGTCATGAAATCTATCCCTTGCGGGTTAAGCTGCATTTCTACTGATATGAATAAGGTTGTCTATTCTTTAAATATAATAGGAAAAAATAATTAAGACTAATGGTAAATCTATTTTTCTAATCCGTTTTAAGTTTCTTTTATATCAATAAGCTATAAAATTCACAATGTTGAAGTTTGATCAGGGAGATTTAAAGAAAATATATATCATTATGGTTGTTAATAATATATTAACACGTAAATTAATTTACTAATAATTAATCGTAAAACAGAAAATAAAGAATTATTAATATTTTTGTCGTAATATCCATAAATGTTCTCAAGAATTATTTATATGCAAGTATTCAGAGTAACATGTGTATTTAATTATTAATTGAAATGCAATAAATAGTTAAATGATTCAGGTTTTCACCATAAATATCCGCTCTATGCAGTATATAAAAAAGTCCGCTACCTTGGCTATTTTTGCCCATCCCCCGATAGGCTTCAAAGTTGATGAGGAAAAAAATGGGTGCTCAGTTAGCGCTAAGATTTTAATACTCTTTTGCCGTGTTCCCTGAGTTCCCCATCTGGCCCTACATACTTATAGAGAGCCTGTCTGCTAATCCCAAGCTCTTCACATAATTCAGATACGCTACAATCTCTACTCTTCATGGAAGCTTGTGCCAGGCGAACCTGAGATTTTGTGAGTTTAAAAGAACGTCCGCCTTCACGTCCTCTTGCTCTGGCCGCTGCCAGCCCTGCTTTTGTTCGTTCACTGATCAACTCCCGTTCAAATTCGGCCAACGCGGCAAAAATCCCAAAGACCAATTTGCCACTGGCCGTCGTCGTATCAATTTCTGCACCTTGCCCGGTCAGTACCTTAAATCCGATTTTTCGATCCGCAAGATCATGGATAGTATTCACCAGGTGTTTTAAGCTTCGACCAAGCCTGTCAAGCTTCCATACCATTAACACATCGCCAGGTCTGAGGGCTTTCAAACAGGCATCCAATCCAGGACGTTTGTCTGATTTCCCTGATATTTCATCCTGATAAATGTTTTCTTTATTAACACCGGCAGCAAGTAAAGCATCCAGTTGGAGATCCTGCACCTGACTTCCATCAGATTTGGAGACACGGGTATACCCAATTCGCATGAACGACCTATTTTAATTGTTTAAGTTTTTCAATGGATTTGTTTTCTATCAGGATCTTCATTTGACTGACCGCAACGCGATTCAGCTTTTGGAACCTGTCGTTTGCAGAGAAGCCTTGCTCGATAAGTTCAGCATTGAAGCTTTCTAAATTAGATAACACGACAAGCTGTTCCAGTGTGGCATAGTCCCGTATATTGCCTTTTAGTTCCGGGTTCTCTTTACGCCAGTCGCTGGCTGTCTTGCCAAACAAAGCCAGATTCAATATATCGGCCTCATTAGCGTAAGCAAAGTTTCTTGCTTTTGGGTTAAGCTCCAGGGCGGGAATAATGTTCGTTTTTATTGACTCTGTATGAATATGATAGTTGACCTTGGCCAAAGTGCGCGAAACATTCCATTCCAGATTTTTCTGTTCATTTTCTGCTTGTTTGAGCCGTTGGAATTCTTTTAATAGATAGAGCTTAAACTCCGCGCTGATCCAGGAAGCAAACTCAAAAGCAATATCCCGATGCGCATAAGTTCCGCCATATCTGCCCGCTTTCGAGATGATCCCGATTGCATTGGTGGTTGTGATCCAGCGTTTTGGCGTGAGAGAGAAACTGTTTGCGCCCGCTTCATGTTTAAATCCATCGAATTCGATGGAATTAAAATCGGGATTATGGAGCTGTTCCCACAAACCGATAAACTCAATGGTACTGCGGTTTCTCATCCAGTTTTGCAGAATGTAATCACCGCGGTCGCCATCTTTGTACTTAGCGATGTCAGATAGCGATATATAGTCATCTTTTTTGTCGGAAAAGACAGAGACTTTTATACCTCGAACATCAATTTTTTGCGCCATAAACCTTTCTTCTCGCTTTTGGTGTGTCAGTTAAACGAAGGTTTAATTGACAGCCTTGTTTTAGCCTAAATACGGATGGAAAGATGTAATATAAACTGTATATAAATCTATGTCTATTAAAGGTGGTAAGAAAAAGATAAAGTGACATACTCAATGTCACCCTGCCATATTAAGAATTAAAAAAATGAATACCAATAAAAAGCGCCTGACTATACTGACTCAACCTGAAATTCAGGACTATTTTGGCCTGCCTCGATTTACTTTGGAGGAACGAGAATACTATTTCACCTTATCCGATACGGAGCATCAGATAATACCGCAAGGTTGGTCTGTTAACTCCAGAGTGAACTTCATTCTTATGCTTGGGTATTTTAAATCCAGGAAAATATTCTTTACCTACACGCGGGAAGATGTCATCACGGATATCTCTTATATTCTGGCTTGCCATTTCCCTGATCATTCTGCCGCCAATATAAAAGTTCCAGGCAAGACGACCTGGCCGCTCGGGTTGTTAAAAGATCAGCTAAGCCTGTGTTTATCTTGCGGGCATTGTTAAGTCACCTCAACTCATTCCTGATCGATATGAATTTGCCGTATACAGGATGCTTAAAACAGCCTTTGAATCAGGGGACATTTTTAACCAGAACACCACTAAATATCGAAGTTTTACAGACGACTTAATTCCCATGAACAGGTGGAAAGCCGACAAACAAAGTGTCCTGAATGACCTAGATCTGCCCGTATTACAAAGACCAATATCCCAAACTTTGCAAGAACTTAAAGATGAGCTTGAAGAAAAACTAAAACATGTAAATCAAAGGATCATCAGCCGAAAAAATAAGGACGTTAAATTTAACAATTACCGTATAAGCCTATTCGTAAAGTGCATGAAGAACGGATTGTCGAAGAGTGGCCAAATATTCAACATATAATGACTTCTCTTGGTCAGAAGGAAACGACGCAATCATCCATTGTTAGGAAATTAAGCTCTTATGCCCGACAAAATAAAACAAAAAAAGCGATAGCGCATGTCAACGGGGGCAAAATGAATGTAAAAAGTGAAAATGAACAACATATACCCTATGGATTTCAAGATGCATCGCGACGGCAAGGGAGTGAATCCCCGGGAGCATAGCAAACTATGTGACCGGGGTGAGCGAGTGCAGCCAACAAAGAGGCAACTTGAAGGATAACGGGTATATTATTCACGAATGTACCAGACTCATAGCCAATGCAGTTATTTATTTCAATGCAGAACTCTTGTCCAGTTTGTTTGAGAGAGGTGATCCTGACGGTTTATTTGAGATGGGATAGCTGGGTAAAATATCGCTAGTGGCGTGGCAACACATTAATTTCTACGGTCGATTTGAGTTTAATGACATAGCAACAACATTTAGCGTTGGTGAGTTCGTCAAGTCGGTTGACCTGACGACATTATTTACAGATTAAAGTCATAAACAGTGGAAGGGCTTGAAAAGTAACTTTGAATCCTATCGGGGGATGGGCAAAAATAGTTACCTTGGGATTTCAGGCAGTTATTCTTCGAACCGCTTCGCAAAGTTATTATCTCTGCCTTGGACAGCATCTCTTTATCCTCTATTTTGTTGTTATGCATGGATAGCCAGGGAGCAACGGATGCTTAATTTATTGATATTAATTCTGTTCATTGTTTTCAGTTCACCGATAGTTGCGGCTGAAATTTTTGTTTCGAATACAGAGAAGAATTGCCCCGAATGGTCGCAGGACAAATTACAACGTGAAACTAACAGCTTGATGCAACAGATGGCGCACTGGGATCAGCTCTATCGTCAGAAAGGGATCAGCGAGATCGATGATGAGGTTTATGATCAATTAATGTCGGAGCTGACTCATTGGCAATTCTGTCTGAAACAAGCACCCCATTCAGATTTTCCTGTGGAAGTTTTTCCCGATAATAAGCTTGTTCATCCGGTTGCTCATACCGGATTAAGTAAACTGAAAGACAAGCAGGAAATTAACCGATGGTTGCACGGTAGATTACCTGTCTGGTTACAGCCAAAGATTGATGGTGTGGCGGTAACATTGGTTTATCAGAACGGGAAACTGGTTTCATTAATCAGCCGGGGCAATGGTGCCGAAGGGGTAAATTGGACAGCGAAAAGCCGACATATTCCCGATATTCCGCAGAATATAGAAAATGCTCCACCTGATTTGGTATTGCAAGGAGAACTCTTTCTGCATAAAGAGGAGCATAGACAGCAATTATTGGGGAGTGATGGCGCTCGTAATCGGGTTGCGGGTTTGATGATGCGTAAGGGCCATTCGTCAGAATTAAAACAAATAGGTTTGTTTATCTGGAGCTGGCCGGATGGCCCTGCGGAGATGGAAAGTAAATTGCGCAAACTGGCAGATATGGGGTTTCCATTGGCGCTTCGCTACAGTCATAAAATAGAGGAACCAGAGCAGGTGCAGAAACTGCGGATGCACTATTTTGAACAACCCATGCCTTTTGCTACAGACGGTATCGTGCTGAAACAGGAAATTGAACCTAAAGGAAACCAGTGGCGGTCTGGATCTAACAGTTGGGCTGTGGCATGGAAACACCCTTTACGCCATCAGGTTACACAAGTCAGGGAAGTTAATTTTACTATTGGCAGAACGGGCAAAATCTCAGTGGTTCTTGGGCTGGATAAGGTGAAACTGGATGATCGGCAGATAAGCAGAGTCAATATTGGTTCTGTTCGTCGTTGGCGGCAGTTGGATGTATTACCGGGGGATCAGGTGACGCTGACATTGGCAGGCCATGGTATCCCGAAATTAGCTCAGGTGGTATGGCGGATCAAAGAGCGTCAGGATATTCAGCCACCGGATAAGCAGCATTATCATGCACTAAGTTGTTTGACGTTAACGGTGGGTTGTGAACAACAATTTAATGCACGATTGAAATGGCTTGGTGAAAATCTGCAAATGACAGGTGTCAGTAGCGGTAGTTGGGTAATGTTGACCGAACGGAAGTTAGTCACTGATTTAACCGGTTGGTTAGCGCTTTCAGCTCAACAAATTGCGGCCTTACCAGGAATCGGAGATAAACGGGCACAGGTCATTTATTCGCAATTCAGCAAGGCAAAAAATCAGCCTTTTTCCTACTGGATGAAAGGGATTGGAGTGCCTTATATGGATAAGCTGTCTGATAATGTTGATCACTGGCAGCAACTGGAGCAGAAATTAGCCGCGGCACAATTAAAACAACCGCTTACTGTCGGGCAGTTGAAAAAGTTGTCTGATTTTGTCAATGACACGCAGATTAAAGCGATTGCAGAGAAACTGTCAGTGGCAGGGATAACGGGTTTTGACCGGGAAAACGGGGTCGTAGTTAACCCCGCTGATATGGCTCAGTGATCGGAGTGTTCGTAATTAAAGACCGGTAATCCAAGACGGTAGCGAATAGCAACCAATCTTGCTGTCAGACCGGCGATCAGGGTAATCAGAACAATGCCGTTTTGCGGTAACGGCGTGTGCTGTAAGCCAATATATAACCAGGCGGCGGTAAAGGAGACACCCGCATAGATCTCTTTCTGGAAAACCAACGGAATGGTGTTACATAACATATCGCGTAACACACCACCGAAAACACCGGTAATAACCGCCGCAATGGAAGCAATGATTGGGCCATAGTTCATCTCCAGCGCAATCTGTGCGCCAAGAATGGAGAAGACAATCAAGCCAATGGCATCAAGGATCAGAAACAGGCGGCGCAAATGCTTCATCATCGGCGCAACCCAAGTGGTGATTACGGCGGCACAGGCAACGGTGACGATATATTCAGGATGCTTAACCCAACCGAGGGGATAATGCCCTAGTAGTATATCTCGAACGGAGCCACCGCCAATCGCCGTTACGGAAGCAATAATAATCACGCCGAACATATCCATTTTACGGCGGCCCGCAGCTAAAGCCCCGGTCATCGCTTCAGCAGTAATACCGATGATATAAAGAACACTTAGTAACATAGAAATGAAATGTACGTAGCATAAAAAAGTAAGAGTAATGTCGAAGTGGTAAAGTCTCGACTGAAATTTTTTAGTTCCATCCATTTCGGATTAATATTATTTATCCGAAAAAACCTGATGCAAGGATAATAAAATGGCCTTTCAGGAACGGCAAATCACGTTAGATAACCGTAGCCACCAGCTTACTAATATTAATGTCTGGACACCAGACAGCCAATGGTTAGCTTATGATGTTCGCCCCAACGGTGCTTCTTTTACTGGTTTAACGATAGAAAAAATTCATGTGCAGAGTGGAAAAACAGAAATTATCTATCAGGCAAAGGAGGGCGCTCATGTTGGCGTGGTGACAGTCAGCCCAACAGAACCTGTCCGATATGCGTTTATTCATGGGCCAGAATGCCCAGATGAGCAATGGCACTATGACTTTCATCACCGTCGGGGCGTCATTGTCAGTGAGGATTCTTCGGGAAAAGCGGTTACGCTGGATGCAATGGATATTACTGCCCCTTATACCCCGGGAGCGTTGCGCGGAGGCAGCCACGTTCATGTATTCAGCCCGGATGGTAGCCGTCTAAGTTTTACTTATAACGACCATGTTATGCATAAGCTTGATCCAGCGCTGGATTTGCGCAATATCGCCGTGGCTGTGCCCCTCAAACCAGTTGAACCACCTAAGCACCATCCCCGTGAATATGATGGTAGCTATTTCTCCGTTGTGGTTAGTACTACTACTTTCCGGCCGGAGCCGGGCAGTGATGATATTAACCGCGCCTATGAAGAGTGTTGGGTAGGTCAAGCAGGATATTGTAAAGCGGATGGTAATTGGCAGCGTTGGGCATTGGCATTTATTGGCGATACTATTTCTGCAACAGGGGAAAAAGTACCGGAAGTCTATATAGTTGATTTACCTGAACAGGATGCTGATTATGCGGTAGCAGGGGAAAAACCGCTGCAAGGTACGGAAACAACGTTACCTGCGCCGCCTGCCAGTGTAATGCAGCGTCGTTTGACATTGACCAGCCACAAACGCTGGCCGGGAGTCGTGAATAACCCGCGTCACTGGTTGCGTGCTTCACCGGATGGTGAACAGATTGGTTTTTTAATGAAAGATGATAATGGTATTGTGCAATTGTGGACAATATCGCCAAATGGTGGCGAGCTCCGTCAAATAACTCAGAGTTACTGTGGCATTCAATCTGCTTTTAGTTGGGAAAGTAGTGGTCGGTTTGTTGCTTTTATTTGTGATAACAGTGTGATGCTGTGCGATGTACAAAATGGTCAGATGCAACGTTTGACAAAGCGTACAGAAAAAGCGCCTGCTGCGGATGCGGTGGTGATTTCACCGGATAGTCATCATATTGCATTTATGCGTGAAGTCGATGGTTATATGCAAATTTTCCTGGTGGAAACCGGATTGAAATAAATATATTTGCCATCAGTTCATTCTCCGCTGGTGGCAATAAATAAACCGGAACGGATTATCAATTAATTGGTTTTGGTTTGATGTTGTGCTTTTTCTATTTTTTCAATTCGCTCTTTTGGTGAACTTGTTGATTGATCTTCGTCAGATTTTATATAGTCATAAGGTAATAAGAGAGTATCTAATAGCGCAGAAAAAGGCAGATCAATCGCGAGTAATGGTTTCATTACCCAGCCCGTATCTTTGTCTTTTAACATTTCAATGTTAGCTTTAGCTCCGGGATAATAACCTCGGCTAGGCCCTGAATGTGTCATGATGCTGGTACACCCGCTGATTAACAACCATCCTAATGTGACGCAAAATAGAATTAATTTATTACTCTTCATCGGTTCTATTGATCTCGTATGGCTAAGCCGCTGAAATAGTTTGCTCTTGCATAAGTTTGTTGGGTGATTTTTATTTTCCCAAATCTCTTAATGAAGAGTTTTGACATCAATCACTATAATCACGTCATGTAACATTGACCATAGCCCTGATATCAAAAAGTCGTGAATTTTTTATGTAACAGGATTTTTTTCTGTTTTTTAATTAATAAAAAATAATGTACGTCATCATGATGATTTGGATAGTCTATACCCGTCATCTTTCAAGTTGCCTCTTTGTTAAATGCGTAATGTACTCTTGCGTTAGCCATCAGTAAACGCACAAAAACACGCTTATTCGAGGCATTGGATTTAGAAATTTCTGATTGAATAGAGGCTGCTTAAGGAGAGTGGGCAAACAAGGCGTGTTTCTTTCTCTTCTTTATGCACAAAGCATTCTACAAATTCTGAAAATAATTATGTAAAGTCCTCGTTATCATTTTGCTCCTGCATTTCCGGGCAGGAGCTTTTTTACTATATTGATTTCAGGCTGCTTGCTGATGTGCCTGCTCAATTTCTTCTGCCAAAATCGCAATCCCTTTGGCAATACTTTCCGGATCAGGAACATAATTCATACGCATGCATTCATGAGCATGCGGCCAGTCTTGTTCCAATCCGGGGAAGAAATAGTGACCTGGAACCATTAACACACCACGTTTTTTCAGTCTTTGATACAGCGTTTCTGTGGTTATCGGCAGATTTTTAAACCACAGCCACAAAAAAATGGCACCTTCTGGTTTATGGATAAGGCAAAGTTCCGCCGGTAGATAACGACGGATAATCTGAATCACGTCTTGAACCCGTTGTTGATAGAACGGGCGGATAATTTCCTGTGACAAACGAAGCAGGTCATTGCGCCGGATCATTTCCAATGCCATTGCGGGGCCGACACCGCCCGGCGCAAGGCTGATGATACCATTCATGTTACTGACGGCATTGATGATTTTATCGTTAGCGATAATGATTCCGCAGCGTGAACCGGGCAGCCCTAATTTGGATAAACTCATGCACAGAATAGTATTGGGATTCCACAATGGTGTAGCTTCGCTGAAAATAATACCTGGGAATGGCACGCCGTAAGCATTATCAATGAGTAGTGGAATCTGGTGTTGTTGAGCCAGATAATCTAGCCGTTGTAACTCTTCATCAGTGATAACGTTACCCGTTGGGTTGGTTGGGCGAGAAACACAGATCAGGCCAATATCTTCGGTAATATTGAGATGGTCAAAATCAACATGATATTTGAATTGGCCTTCTGGCAATAATTCAATATTGGGTTTATTGGCAACAAATAAGCCTTCATCCAGCCCTGAGTCAGAATAGCCAATATATTCCGGTGCTAGTGGAAACAGCACCTTGCGGACAGAGCCATCTTCTCCGCGTCCAGCTAGCAGGTTAAATAGATAAAAGAATGCACTTTGGCTGCCATTGGTCAAGGCAATATTTTGTGTGCCAATTTCCCAGCCAAGTTTTTCGCGCAGCATCTCTGCCAATGCTCGAATTAGCGTATCTTTACCCTGAGGGCCATCATAGTTGCATAGTGTTTCCGTGAGTTGGCCGCTTGCGACCATCTCAGTCAGTAATTGCTGAAAATAGTCATCCATTTCCGGGATATGTGCCGGATTACCACCGCCCAGCATAATTGCACCAGGTGTCCGCAACCCTTGATTAAGGTCATTCATCAGGCGGGTTATACCTGCGTCTTGTGTAAACTTGTTACCGAATTGAGAAAAAATCATAGCCGTGTTCGTTGTCGGTGTGTTATTTAAATTAGAAGAAATAACACCATACCCTTCGCATTATCGAGGTGCAATCTGGAAAATTATGACTATTAATTATTTAATATGGCATTTAATTTAACATTTAAAATAAAGAGCTAAATGTTTGGTTAATATCCAGTTTTATTATTGGTGTTAATCTTGGGACTATTGTAATTCACTGAATTTATTTTCTACATAAACAGTCAGTTATATGGTCATTGACCAAGCCAGTTGCCTGCATAAATGCATAGCAAGTGGTACTGCCGATAAATTTAAACCCCCTTTTTTTCAGTGCGTGTGATAACTCATCTGAAAGATCTGTTTTTATCGGCACCTCTATGATGGTTTTCCACTGATTAATAATCGGTTTGTTATCAACAAAACGCCAGATAAAGGTGCTGAATTCTTCACCCTGTTGTTGCATTTTAAGATATGCCCGCGCATTGTTGATAATAGCGTTAATTTTGGCGCGATTGCGGACAATAGCAGGATCAAGCATCAGCCGTGCCACATCATTTTCATCCATGACGGCAATTTTTACCGGGTCAAACTGATGAAAACATTTACGATAGCCTTCGCGTTTTTTCAGAATAGTCAGCCATGATAGCCCAGATTGTTGCCCTTCCAGACAAATCATTTCAAACAACTTTTGGCTATCTTGTAGCGGTTTCCCCCATTCATTGTCGTGATAAGCCAGATATTGAGGATCAGAGGTAACCCAATGGCAGCGTGTTAATTCCATACGTGTTAATTCCAATAGTCGTTACTTTCAGTATGAGTGGTTGGTCATTGACAGTACCTTAACTGTATAGATATACAAGTTAAATAACCAAATTGAGATTTTTTTATTTCAAGGCGAAATTAAGAGCGAATTCAGTGCTGTATATCTTAAAGTCAAAGGGTATACTGGCCTACTTCCTTTCAAATTCATATGTATCGCGTGCGGATCCAACATGCAAAAGTTTGATACCAAGACCTTTCAGGGGCTGATCCTGACATTACAGGATTATTGGGCGCGCCAGGGCTGCACCATTGTCCAACCACTGGACATGGAAGTTGGCGCGGGTACTTCTCATCCCATAACTTGCCTGCGTGCACTTGGCCCAGAGCCAATTGCTGCTGCTTATGTACAACCTTCTCGCCGTCCGACCGATGGCCGTTATGGTGAAAACCCTAACCGTTTACAGCATTACTATCAGTTTCAGGTCATTATTAAACCATCCCCAGACAATATTCAGGAACTGTATCTGGATTCTCTGAAGGCGCTAGGGTTAGACCCGACGGTTCATGACATCCGTTTTGTTGAAGATAACTGGGAAAACCCAACGTTAGGCGCTTGGGGATTGGGTTGGGAAGTGTGGCTTAACGGGATGGAAGTGACTCAGTTTACTTACTTCCAACAGGTAGGTGGCCTTGAGTGTAAACCTGTCACGGGTGAGATTACTTATGGTCTTGAGCGTCTGGCAATGTATATCCAAGGCGTAGACAGTGTTTATGATCTGGTTTGGTGTGATGGCCCGCTGGGCAAAACCACCTATGGTGATATTTATCATCAAAATGAAGTGGAACAATCCACTTATAATTTTGAACATGCAGATGTTGATTTCCTGTTTACCTGCTTCGAACAATATGAAAAAGAGGCTCAGGACCTGCTGGCATTAGAAACGCCGTTGCCGCTGCCAGCTTATGAACGTATTCTCAAAGCGGGCCATACATTCAACTTGCTGGATGCCCGTAAAGCTATCTCGGTGACTGAACGCCAGCGTTATATCCTGCGTATTCGCACCCTGACCAAAGCGGTTGCCGAAGCATATTATGCCTCCCGCGAGGCGTTAGGCTTCCCTATGTGTAAAAAGAATCAGAACTAAGAGGCTGTCATGACTCAACAGACTTTCCTGGTGGAAATCGGCACAGAAGAGTTGCCGCCGAAGGCTCTTCGTTCATTAGCTGAAGCATTTGCTGCTAATTTTGCGGCGGAGTTGGATAACGCGAATTTAGCGTATGGTGAAGTGAGCTGGTTTGCCACGCCGCGCCGTCTGGCACTGAAAATTGCTAATTTGGATGAGGCGCAAGCTGATCGTGAAGTCGAAAAACGCGGTCCAGCGATTGCTCAGGCATTTGATGCTGAAGGTAAACCGACAAAAGCGGCTGAAGGTTGGGCTCGCGGTTGTGGTATTACGGCTGCTCAGGCTGAACGTTTAGTGACAGATAAAGGCGAATGGCTATTGTATCGTGCGCTGGTTAAAGGCCGTAGTGTCAAAGCGTTGCTGGCGGCTATGGTCAATAGTGCACTAAATAAGTTGCCAATTCCTAAATTGATGCGTTGGAGCGATAAAGAGACTCAGTTTGTTCGCCCAGTTCATACCGTTACCATGTTGTTTGGTGATGAACTGATTGAAGGCGAAATTCTGGGTATTAAATCCGCACGTGTCATTCGTGGTCACCGTTTTATGGGTGAATCTGAATTTGCGATTGATAATGCAGAGCAGTATCCAGAGATTTTGCAGCAACGTGGTAGAGTGCTGGCAGATTATACAACCCGTAAGGCACTCATTAAGCAGGATGTAGAACAGGCGGCGGTTAAGCTAGGCGGCGTTGCTGATATCAGCGACAGTTTACTGGAAGAGGTGACTTCATTGGTTGAATGGCCGGTTGTGCTGACAGCGAAATTTGAAGAGAAATTCCTTGAAGTGCCAGCCGAAGCATTGGTTTACACCATGAAAGGTGACCAGAAATACTTCCCGGTTTACGACAATGCCGGCAAATTGATGGCAAACTTTATCTTTGTTGCCAACATTGACTCTTCTGATCCACAACAAATCATTGACGGTAACGAGAAGGTGGTTCGTCCACGTTTGGCCGACGCAGAATTTTTCTTTAAGACGGATCGTAAACAGCGTCTGGAAGATAATCTACCTCGTCTGGAGACGGTTTTGTTCCAGAAACAACTTGGTACTTTGCGTGATAAAACGGATCGTATTCAGGCGTTGGCTGGTTGGATTGCAGAGAAAATTGGCGCTGATGTGAATCATGCTACCCGTGCTGGTTTGTTGTCCAAATGTGACTTGATGACCAACATGGTATTTGAGTTCACCGATACACAAGGTGTGATGGGAATGCATTACGCCCGTCATGATGGTGAAGCAGAGGATGTTGCTCTGGCATTGAATGAGCAATATCAGCCGCGTTTTGCCGGTGATGAGTTACCGTCTACCGGTGTATCTTGTGCATTAGCTATCGCGGATAAAATGGATACTCTGGCGGGTATTTTTGGCATTGGTCAGCATCCGAAAGGCGATAAAGATCCGTTTGCGCTGCGTCGTGCTGCGTTGGGTGCTCTACGTATTATCGTTGAGAAAAAATTGCCTCTGGATTTGCAGACACTGACAGAAGAAGCGGTTCGCCTGTATGGCGACAAGCTGACAAATGCCAAGGTTACGGATGATGTGGTGGAATTTATGCTTGGCCGTTTCCGTGCTTGGTATCAGGAGCAGGGCTATAGCGTTGATACCATTCAAGCTGTGCTGGCGCGTCGTCCAACCCAACCCGCTGATTTCGATGCTCGTGTTAAAGCGGTGACCCACTTCCGTACACTGGATGAAGCTGCAGCGTTAGCCGCAGCGAATAAGCGTGTTTCTAACATTCTGGCGAAGTCTGAAGAGACATTGAACGAGAAAGTCAATGTTTCTACGTTGAAAGCGCCAGAAGAAGTGAAACTGGCAACACATCTGGTGGTTTTACAGGATAAACTCGCACCTCTATTTGCTAAAGGTCGCTATCAGGAAGCGTTGGTTGAGTTAGCATCTTTGCGTGAAGTTGTTGATGCTTTCTTTGACAATGTGATGGTGATGGATGAAGACTTACAGGTGCGAGTAAATCGCTTAACCCTGTTAAGTGAGTTGCGTGACTTGTTCCTGAGAGTGGCAGATATTTCGTTACTGCAATAGTGACCTGAAATAGTCAATTCCGGCTGTTGTGAAATGCGATAGCCGGAACTTAATGCCCTTGGCATTGATTTTACTGAGGTTTTGGTTGGTATGGGGTTAACCGTATCTGATCTAGTGCGTATCACCTTGACTAAAGTTGTGAAGGAAAAAGCATTACCGTTTGAAATGCGAGTACCTAATAAATTGACTGCCGAAACTTTGGCTAAGAGCGATCGTGGTGAAGACATTCATCAAGCAAAAGATGCTGACGATTTATTCGATCAGCTTGGTATCTGATGCGCCAGCCAAGATATTCAAGTCAATTTAAGCGTGATGTGAAATCCGTGAGAAAGTGCGACATCACTGGCTTTCAGTTGTTTTTATCAGCAACTAACCTATGATTATCAAAAAGGTATTGACGGCCTGTAGCGAGCGCAGTAAGATTCGGCTCGTTTTCGGCGAGTAGCGCAGCTTGGTAGCGCAACTGGTTTGGGACCAGTGGGTCGGAGGTTCGAATCCTCTCTCGCCGACCAGATAATAGTTTGGGGATGTTAAAGTAGCTCCGCGAACTTAAAGAAATCAAAAAAGCCTTACAATTGTTGCTGTAAGGCTTTTTGCTATTCGGTAGCATTTACTCAACAGCCACAGTTGTTTGGGACATCGGTTTGCATAATTTTAGTATCAGCATCAAGTTGCTGCGGTGTTCCACAGTTGAAAAGGCCATAGTGCTTTTTCCCATCGCCAATTAAATCAAACAATATATGGTAACGGCTTTTGGTAATCATCTTAGCCGTATTGCCGCACACAGGGATTGCTCTGCCTGCCTCAAAGATATGCTCTTGATCAAGAACAAACTGATTTGGGGCATCCGGTAAATTACCTTTATAGATTGCGACTTGACCATAGTCCTCACAGCGGTCTTCTAGTTCTAATTTGAACAGTCTTAGTGTCATGGAATACAGTTTTGCACCGCCTAACTTTGTTTCGATCTCTTTATTATTTATGGATTTTAAATAGCTATGGGTTACACGGATATCATTAAAACCGATTGTTCTTGCCAGCCGTATAAAATCCTCAAAATATAGAACGTCACCGATACATTCACCAACAACTTGTGGATCATCTTTCAGTGATTGGTCCAGTCTTCTATCTGAAAAAATGTCAGAAAAGTAGATTTCGCCGCCAGGCTTGAGTAAGCGAGTCATACCAGCCAACACATCTGCCTTAGACATAGACAGATTGATAACACAGTTTGAGACGATAACGTCGATACTGGCAGGTAGTAAATCGAGTTCCTCTAGTGATTCGATATGCCCTTGTTGAAAATGAACGTTGGTGGATGGGTAGCCAAAGATCTGACGATGATAGTCGACAAAACTCTGGGCAAACTTGATTTGTGCTGCTGTTGCATCAATACCAATGACTTTACCCTCAGCGCCTACGAGATGAGACAGAATAAAGCAATCCTGCCCACTACCACATCCTAAATCCAGAACTGTGGATCCTTCCAGTAAAGGGGGAAAAGGGGCGCCGCAGCCGTAAAAACGCATCTGTACATCAGGATGGATAAGCTTAAGAATTTCTTTGATTCTGTCTGGAGGAGAGGCGTTCATAGAACATATATTCGTCGCGAGATCCTGTTTGTTGGACAATGTTTCTCCATAATAGTGTTGTATGTCTTCCATCCGTTGTTTAATCAATTGTTCTTTCATCTTTTTCTTCCTTAAACTAAACATTTTTGGGTGCTTGGTTTTCTTCTTTAGCACCTTTGGTATTTTGCTTACAGCAATCAGAATTTTTTTCCTTTGAAATATCTTGAGCTTCTTCAGTCATCGCTTCAATCCGCATTGCACAACATGCGGAAGTTTCCTGTTTACCGAATAAACGGGCAATAAACCCTTTCTTCTCAGACATAACGGCCTCCTTTCAGGCAAATAATAGATTAGCGATATACCCTACCCCGACCGCAACACAGAAAATGGTCAGGACAAAAACAGCCACTAAACGGGGACGGAAAATGGTATTGAGCAGAATAACTTCAGGAATGCTCGCCCCTGCGCCAGCAATAATCAGTGCTGCGACAGCGCCGATACTCATCCCTTGAGATTGCAATGCTAAACCGATAGGAATCAATGTTTCTGCTCGAATATAGAGTGGGACGCCTACAGCTGCTGCAACGGGAATGGCGAATGGATTATCGGCTCCGGCAATATTGGCAATCCATTCTCCCGGTACTACACCGTAGATTAAGGAACCTATACCTGCACCGATAAGTAAGTAGGGCAGGGAGGTTTTAAACAGACTGAATGCAGCGCGACTGGCGCGGTAGAGACGAGACTTTAAATCCGTTACTCCCAGAGGGTGGTTATCACCGACTACACGCACTTTTTTGACATCTCGTTCTAAACCAATGAACTGCCAGATTGCTCCCACTGCTACAGAGAGAATAAAAGCAGAAGCGCCATAAAATAGTGTGAATTTCCAACCAAGCAATGTCACCAGCAAACCCAGAATAACCGGATTGAGTATTGGTGAAGATACAAGGAAAGACATAGTAGCGCCAAATGGTGCACCTGCATTAAGTAGACTCACGGTAACTGGAATGGTTGAGCAGGAGCAAAATGGTGTTACTGCCCCTAATCCTGCGCCAACGAGATTGCCCCGCAAACCACGTCCGGTAAGCAGGCGCTGTACTGTACTGGCTGGTATGTACTCTTGCATCATTGCGACAATGAAACTCACAACTAAAAACAGAACGATCAACTCGGTACTTATGATGGTAAAAAATTTAAGTGTTTCGGAAAAAGAGTTTGGGTTCATTTTACATTCCTGATCAATGCATAAATGGGTAATGTATATAGTTAAAAAAATCGTCATTGCTGACGATTGATATGTACAACGACGTCCATCCAAGCTTCTACAGCGACAGCAAAGGCTTCACGACCTTTATCTGTCAATGTGTAGACTTTACGTCCACGACCTGCAACTGTTTCATTGTGCACTGTTACATACCCACCTTGCTCAAATTCGCGTAGCACTGGATAAATTGTACCTTCAGTAGGTGAACAACACCCTTGGGTAGAATGCTCAACCTCACGGGCAATTTCGTAACCGTGCATAGGTCGTTGTTGTAGGACACTAAGAATGAAAAACTTGGATAAGCTCATCTTAATGATGCCATTCCAATACATTCGATCAGTGTAGTCCACTGTTGTTGGTCCAACAGTGTTAAGTGTTTTCTTCGATTTGTTCATAACGGCACTATATGCATTGAACATCAAGGTGTCAATATATAAGATATTTCCTGATTGTTTCAAGGGATACTCACTTCCGGCATCCCTTAACTGTATTCTAGATGGATCTTCTGAGCGATTTCACATAAGCCTGATGTTTTTTCAGAAGTTCCACATACTCACTATTATGTATAGGCGTCATTACACCACAACACCACACTACAGTATGAACTTTATGTTCCTATTCCATTGTTTCCATAGTGATTTTCAGATAAAGGCGACTATTCCTTGATAGCAGAAGATGCTATTGGATCGAAACTCAAAAGGAGTTTAGAAGGTCCTCGTGTATATACGCCTGTTTCTTGATAATGATAGTGATCAGCAAAACGTAAATTATGCAGGCAATCCAAAATAATATTGGATGAAACTTCCAATTGACTGAGTGAAAATGCAGCCGCAATACAAGCATGAGTACCTGCACCAAAAGCTAAATGTCTCTTTCGATTTACTTTCTGTTGCGAAGTGGTATTTTTTCTTCGATATAGATCAAATTCATTTGGTTTGTGAAAAACCGATGGATCACGATTAGCTGCGCCAATCATACAAAATACTACAGTGCCTTTAGGTATATCGATACCAGAAATAGTGACATCTTCACTCGCTTCTCTTGGAATGAGTTGTACCGGTGGCGTCAGACGTAAAGTTTCTTCAAATGCATCTCGAACCAGACTGCGATCTTTAATCACTGCATCAAGCATACTCGGATTAGATATTAAGTGATTAAGCATCATTGCTAATACCTTGTCAGCAGGTTCTGTAGCCGCTAATAGAATGTTTAAACACAGTGCTGTAATTTCACTTATGGACATCGCTGTGTCTTGACAAAATATAGATATAATGTCCTCACTGGGATTACACCGTCTCTGATCTATTATAGGCTTTAGTAAGTGAATTAATTTCTGACTACATTCAAGACTGTGCATTTTTTCTGGCTCTGTTTGGTCAAACTGGGTAATAAAACTGGCGATACCCTTGTGCCATTCAGCTATATCACGATAGTTATCACTTGGCAGTCCGAGAATACCTAATGTTACTAATACGGCATAATCTCGGCCAAAGTCATTAACAATATCTATATTTCCTTTTTCTATATGAGGTCGTAAGAGATCTTCACTAATCTTTCGAATCATGGGTTCGTAGTGACTATTAAAATAATCTCTTAAAAGCCCCTGCATCATGAGTTTTCGTTTACACGCATGCTCTTCACCTTCCATTTGAATAAGAACGCGATCCCCCATAACCGGTTCGGCAAGTGCAGTTAATGGCTTAGTATTGAAAATTGAGGATTTTAAAATAGCGTCAACATCCTCATATTTGCCAATAAAATAGCTGTTTCGGGATTGATCAAAATAAACTAAATCTTGTTTATGCAAAATGTCGTAAAAATCGTAAGGATTTTTTATGAATTTGAGATCGTGAATGTTGAAAGAGCTTAATTTAGCCATTATTTTGCTTCCTTTCTAAGGATATTTTTTACTAAGAGCCTATTAACGTTAAACACAGTGACTATCTCATCAGACTGTTTGTGTTTTATAATTGAGTGACGATTCCGTAACTTTGTCTATCTGCTACTTGTATAGGATAACTACCGTTAAATAACCCTTTTCCGATTGACCAAGGGCGGTGATAAAGTAACGTAGAATACTTTACCCCAAGTAATCGAGGGGTATTGAGGTAAAAGGGAATTTCAGCGAAAATATATGGCAACGCTTTATATACTAATTGTAGGTCAATTTGACCAAAGTATTGCCCAGTACCTTTTAGTCGCCCTTTTATGGCTTGAAAGGATATATCAAGGCAACTTTTTTTAAAAGATTCTGATTCATTAAACGCGTTTTCAACTTGTGTTTTAAGAGATTGGTAGTCATGGTTTAGTGCAAAGTCACTAAATTGGATGACTCTGATTTGTTTGCTTTTTAACGTTGCTATGGAAATAGCATAATCAAGGTTACATAAATGACGTCTAATTTCGCGATGTGTTTTCTTGATAGCTTTAGCATCATCAATTCCACTAGCGACTAAAAGGCGTGAAGCTTCATGTTCACAGGGTAACAATATGTCGACTTGTCGGAAATAATGACTTGACCACTGAATAAGGTCCACCACATAGTCCTTTGAAAAACGCGAGTTAAAGGGGCTTATCCCTATTAGCGCGTGATCCCCTTTTTGAATAATTTGGTCACAACGAGAGGTTTCACCTTGGACAGTAAATGATGGTGAATTATCGTGCAGTAATGTTGAATGGATTGATAATATTTGATTGTTCGTTTCTTTTAAGCATTTTTTTTCAGTAGATAACATTTCCATTGACTTTCCATTTTTTAATGTAATTCCACATAATCCTGTATAAATCACGCTATTTAACTTGAGGTTTATTTAATCTCTTGTATCAGTAATCCTGTAGGAAAATTACGTATAGACTAATAATATCATAGTAAAAAATAACATTTAATTACTATCCATGATATTTAATTTATCCATCTGAGAAATATATCTCATTCATTAAATGACTTGTTTGAAAAAACATAAGAATAGTGTATGAATATTATATTCTATGAGCATCAAATGGAATGTAAATATGAAATTAAATGACATAGGGAACACAGTTTTACTAGAAATTAATAAGTTTAGAATAAACGGTAATCGAGTATTTTCGAAGCGTGAATATCAAAATTCTATCAGTAGACATAAAGACAGGATATTTTTGCATATCGTTAATACGTTAGAAAAAGAAGGTAAGATACGGCTAAACATGACATTGATTGACTGTTCTACAGGAAATATTAAAGATGAATCCGCAATAACAAAAGGAATCAAATATCGGAAATTTAATTTTTGGAATAAGAGAATAATAGGTGATATATGTCTTCATATAATGGCGTAATATATGGGGTTATTTTTTGCCTCATCAGTGCAGCATTTGATGTGTTTGTTGCGTATTTAACGCAATCGATAAATTCAGCTATTGTTATCTTTTATTGCTTTATATCATCTACTTTATTATTTATGATGATAAGTATTTTCAAAGGGATTGATCAATTAATTGTGAAGGTTCGCAAGAACACCTTATTGGTGTTAATTGTTAATATCTCAATTCTATTAAATTGGGGGGGATTAATCATTTCGCTACGTTTTCTTGAGCCTGCAATAGTGGGGGTAGCTTCAGTGGCTTGTGGTCCTGCGATAACAATCCTCCTTTCATCTTTTATCGATAAAAACGAGGCAAAAACAGAAAAATTGGAAGTCGTCATATCCTGGTTAGTTCTCATTGGTGTAGGTGTGATGCTAGTGAATGTATTTTTAGGAAATAGTGGATTATCATCAACCTCAACTCAGGATAGGATTATTGGCATTGTTAGTGTGATAATTGGTGCTGTAGGAACGGTGTTATACACTATTTTTTCTAAGAAATTATTCAAGGAAAAATGGCAAACATATGAGATATTGTCTGTTAGAAGTATTTTAATGGTGATACTTTCATTTTGTTATATTTCACTATCCGATGTTTCTCTTAGTTTGAATATTGACATGATTCTTCCGATGTTAATTCTTGTTGCTGTCGGGCATTTACTGCCAATCTATCTCGTATTGAAGGCAATTAATGCCATTACTCCCCTTCATATCTCTTTATTATTTTTACTGATACCTGTATTTACGATTCTTTTCCAATATCTTGATTCACGTATAGCTTTTTCTGTTGAAAGTTTGATTGCAGCTTCGGTTATAGTTTCTTTATTAATTATTCTTGGTGTAAGTAAGATAAAAAAAGACAAAAAGGTATAAGGATGTTATCCAAAAAAATTATGAAAAAATTAGGATAATTGAAGAATTAGGTGAATATTTGAAACCTATCTAGTATTAATAGCGACCTGATGATAGCAACGGTCGTTAATTTACTAGTTAATTATTAATGAAACCAGAAGCGATGAAAAGTAGATAAACGAGTAACAGGTTTTTGTATTTATTTATATTATTAATGTTATACTTATTTAACTTACTTTTCAGGTGCCGACTTTATTCGGCACACAGCATTTTATGCCAGTTATCATCTTTTTCTCTGAAATAATCGTTTACTAATTAATCAAACAACCACAAATTTTGCGCACAGGTTAACAGTGATTAATCCTGCATTCATGAGCTTTTTATGGTCTTTTTGTCTATAAAATGTGCGCATTGTCATGTTTTTGTGCTAACTATGTTAATTATTAGTTTCCTTTGTGTTTTCCTGTTGTTTATGACATCTGTTGAGATCTTATTGACGCAAGAGACAACAGTTGTTTAATTGATAAGCTGAAAATAATAAACAAAACCTAAACAGCGCAGTTTCGGACAGGAAGTGCAGATTCTGGCTGTACATAACAACATCACAAATGGAGTGCAAGAAAATGACGACTTTCTCTAAAAGAGCGAGGTTATTGAAGCTAGGGGTCAGCTTAGTTGCATTGGCCGTAACCGCCAGCGTTCAGGCAAAAACATTGGTTTACTGTTCCGAAGGCTCACCGGAAGGCTTTAATCCACAACTGTTCACCGCTGGTACAACTTATGATGCCAGCTCCAGACCACTGTATAACCGTTTGGTTGAGTTCAAAACTGGTACAACTGAAATTATCCCGAGCCTGTCTGAAAAATGGGATATTAGCGATGACGGTAAAGTTTACACTTTTCATCTGCGCAAAGGTGTTAAGTGGCACGATAGCAAAGACTTCAAACCAAGCCGAGAATTTAATGCTGATGATGTGATCTACACTTTCATGCGGCAAAAAGATGCAAACCACCCATACCACAAGGTGTCAGGCGGCAGCTATGAATATTTCATTGGCATGGGTATGAGTGAGATGATCAATAAGGTTGAAAAAGTAGATGATTATACTGTCAGGATTGAACTGAGCCGCCCGGAAGCTCCATTCCTGGCTGACTTAGGCATGGATTTCGCCTCTATTATGTCAGCAGAATATGCAGATAAGATGATGAAAGCCGGTACACCGGAGAAAGTCGATCTGAATCCAATTGGTACAGGCCCGTTCCAGTTGGTGCAATATCAGAAAGATTCTCGCATTCTGTATAAAGCTTTCAAAGAATACTGGGGAGATAAAGCCAAAGTTGACCGGCTAGTTTTCTCTATTACTCCTGATGCATCCGTTCGTTATGCAAAATTACAGAAAAACGAATGTCAGATCATGCCATATCCAAATCCGGCGGATATTGCCCGCATGAAACAGGATAAAGATATCGTTTTGCTGGAACAGCCGGGTCTGAATGTCGGTTATGTCGCTTTCAATGTCATTAAAAAGCCATTGGATAACGTCAAAGTTCGTCAGGCGTTGACGATGGCAGTCAATAAAGACGCTATCATTGAAGCGGTTTATCAGGGCGCAGGTCAAAAAGCGAAAAATCTGATCCCACCAACCATGTGGGGTTACGACAATGATCTTAAAGATTATCAGTACGATCCGGAAAAAGCGAAACAGCTCCTAAAAGAAGCAGGGATGGGAAGTGGTTTTACCATTGATCTGTGGGCAATGCCGGTACAGCGCCCATACAACCCGAATGCCCGTCGTATGGCTGAAATGGTCCAAGCTGACTGGGAAAAAATTGGTGTTAAGGCCAAAATTGTTAGCTATGAATGGGGTGAATATTTGAAGCGAGCTAAAGATGGCGAGCACCAAATTGTCATGATGGGTTGGACGGGAGACAATGGTGATCCAGATAACTTCTTCGCGACTTTGTTTAGCTGCGCAGCCAAAGAGCGAGGTTCCAACTACTCCAAATGGTGTTACAAACCGTTTGAAGATGCCATACAGCCAGCCCGAATCGTTTCTGAGCATGCTAAACGTGTTGAGCTTTATAAACAGGCTCAAGCTGTGATGCACGAGCAGGTTCCGGCCCTGATTGTGGCGCATTCCACGGTATATGAACCTATCCGTAAAGAGGTCAAAGGTTACGTCGTTGATCCTCTAGGCAGACATATTTTCAGCAACGTGTCTCTCGAATAATCCTGTTTTGACTTAAGGTTTTGATTAAATTGTGAGCCAAAGGGGGAAAGTCCTCCCCCTTATCAAGCCAAACGGCCTGAGAGCTGTAACCGGCATTTAAAAAAAGAGAGTTCGGGATATGTTGCAGTTCATACTCCGACGTCTGGGGTTGGTAATCCCAACGTTTATTGGCATTACTTTACTGACTTTTGCTTTTGTCCATATGATCCCCGGCGATCCGGTGACCATTATGGCCGGGGAACGAGGAATATCGGCTGAGCGCTATGCCCAGCTAATGGCCGAAATGGGGTTGGATAAACCACTTTGGCAGCAATACTTTCATTATGTAAGTAATGTGTTACATGGTGATCTTGGTATCTCCATGAAAAGTCGTATCTCGGTGTGGGAAGAGTTTGTTCCCCGTTTCAAGGCAACGCTTGAATTGGGGATATGCGCTATGTTGTTCGCTATTGCTGTCGGTATTCCCGTTGGCGTCCTGGCGGCGGTAAAGCGTGGTTCTGTTTTTGATCATACTGCGATAGGACTTTCCCTAACCGGATACTCCATGCCGATCTTTTGGTGGGGGATCATGTTGATCATGCTGGTTTCTGTCCAGTTGGATCTGACACCCGTATCGGGTCGGATGAGCGACAGTGTCTTCCTTGATGACAGTTATCCGCTGACGGGTTTTATGCTAATCGACACACTATTCTGGGGTGAAACCGGTGATTTTAAAGATGCGGTGATGCATATCATTTTGCCTGCCGTTGTCTTGGGGACGATCCCACTGGCAGTGATCGTCCGTATGACCCGCTCTTCTATGTTGGAAGTACTCGGTGAAGATTATATCCGTACTGCACGCGCTAAAGGCTTGAGTCGTATGCGTGTGATTGTGGTTCATGCGCTTCGCAATGCATTGCTGCCGGTTGTAACCGTTATCGGCTTGCAGGTGGGCATGATGCTGGCGGGGGCGATCCTGACTGAAACTATCTTCTCTTGGCCGGGGCTTGGACGCTGGCTGATCGATGCCCTTCAACGCCGGGATTATCCGGTGGTTCAGGGCGGTGTATTACTGGTGGCGATCATGATCATCTTGGTTAACCTGATAGTTGACTTGCTATACGGCGTCGTTAACCCGCGTATCCGGCATAAGAAATAGGGAGCACATTATGTCTCAAGTGACTGATCCTGCAAACAGTGTGCCTAAGATTATGACGCCGATGCAGGAGTTCTGGTATTACTTTAAGCGCAATAAAGGGGCCGTTGCTGGCTTGGTTTATATTGTGCTGATGTTGTTGGTTGCTCTGTTGGCGGGGGTGCTTGCCCCACACGGTGCGGCCGAACAGTTCCGCGATTCTTTGCTGACGCCACCGGTATGGCAGGAAGGGGGAAGTTGGCAGTTTATTCTGGGTACTGATGATGTTGGACGTGATTTACTTTCACGTCTGATGTACGGCGCTCGGCTTTCATTGCTGGTAGGTTGTCTGGTGGTGGTGCTATCCCTGTTGATGGGGGTTGTTCTGGGAGTATTGGCGGGTTATTTCGGTGGTGTGGTGGATATTATCATCATGCGTATCGTTGATATTATGCTGGCATTGCCAAGCCTGTTGCTGGCTTTAGTGCTGGTGGCGATATTTGGGCCATCCATTGTCAATGCTTCACTGGCGTTGACCTTTGTCTCTTTGCCACATTACATCCGTTTAACCCGCGCTGCGGTGTTGGTAGAAGTGAACCGTGACTATGTGACGGCTTCACAGGTGGCGGGAGCGGGTGCCATGCGCCAGATGTTTATCAATATTCTGCCTAACTGTCTGGCACCATTGATTGTGCAGGCTTCTCTGGGTTTTTCTAATGCCATTCTTGATATGGCTGCTTTGGGTTTTCTGGGGATGGGGGCGCAGCCACCCACACCGGAATGGGGGACAATGCTGTCTGATGTATTGCAATTTGCACAAAGTGCCTGGTGGGTGGTGACATTCCCGGGGGTGGCGATTCTGCTGACCGTGTTGGCGTTTAACCTGATGGGTGATGGTTTGCGTGATGCACTTGATCCTAAACTCAAGCAGTAGTGAGGTGGCGAAATGGCACTGTTAAATGTAGAAAAATTATCGGTTCACTTTGGTGACGAAGAGGCACCATTCCGCGCCGTTGACCGCATCAGTTACCGAGTTGAGCAAGGGCAGGTTGTTGGGATTGTTGGAGAATCTGGTTCAGGTAAATCGGTCAGTTCATTGGCTGTAATGGGATTGATTGATTATCCGGGTAGAGTGATGGCTGACAAACTGGAATTTAACCAGCGTGATCTGACCAAAATTTCCGAACGAGAACGTCGCCAACTGGTTGGTGCGGAAGTGGCAATGATCTTCCAAGATCCGATGACCAGTTTGAATCCCTGTTATACCGTTGGGTTTCAGATTATGGAAGCGCTGAAAGTGCATCAAGGTGGCAATCGTCGTACTCGCCGCCAGCGGGCGATTGATCTATTAACTTTGGTCGGTATCCCTGATCCTGCATCGCGTTTGGATGTATATCCGCACCAATTATCGGGTGGTATGAGTCAACGGGTAATGATCGCAATGGCGATTGCCTGCCGGCCAAAATTACTGATTGCTGATGAACCGACAACCGCTTTAGATGTCACCATTCAGGCGCAGGTTATTGAACTGTTGTTGGAGTTGCAACAACGGGAAAATATGGCGCTAATATTAATCACCCATGACCTGGCATTGGTTGCAGAAGCCGCTCATCATATTATCGTGATGTATGCCGGGCAGGTGGTGGAATCCGCCAAGGCATCGGAAATCTTCCGGGCGCCACGTCATCCGTATACTCAGGCGTTGCTCCGTGCATTACCTGAATTTGCTACGGATAAATCCCGTCTTGCTCCTTTACCGGGTGTTGTGCCGGGGAAATATGACCGGCCTATCGGGTGTTTACTGAACCCACGTTGTCCCTATGCAAATGACCATTGTCGTCAGGTGGAACCGGAATTAAGAACGGTAGGAGAACGTCAGGTGAAATGCCATATACCGTTGGATGATGCGGGGAGGCCGACAGTATGAGTGAGTATCTTTATCCGGCGCAGCAAATATCCACTGTGCCGTTATTAAAAGCGACAGATCTGAAAAAATATTATCCGATTAAAGGGGGGCTCTTTTCACCGGCTAGAACGGTAAAAGCGTTGGATGGGGTCTCTTTCGAATTGGAAAAGGGAAAAACGTTAGCCGTTGTTGGTGAATCGGGGTGTGGTAAATCCACGCTGGGGCGATTGCTGACGATGATTGAAAAGCCAACCGACGGGGAACTTTATTATCAGGGACAAGATCTGCTGATACCCAATAAAGACGCGGAAAAGCTACGTCGTCAGAAGATCCAGATTGTGTTTCAAAATCCTTATGGTTCACTTAATCCGCGTAAGAAAGTTGGGCAGATCCTGGAGGAACCTCTGCGGATCAATACCAAGTTGAACGCACAAGAACGTAAAGAGAAAGTGTTGCAGATGATGGAAAAGGTGGGGCTAAAAACCGAGCACTACAGCCGTTATCCGCACATGTTCTCCGGTGGTCAACGCCAACGGATTGCGATTGCCCGTGGCCTGATGTTGGACCCGGATGTGGTGATTGCGGATGAACCGGTTTCTGCGTTGGATGTCTCGGTGCGGGCACAGGTATTGAACCTGATGATGGACTTACAACAAGAGTTGGGGCTCTCTTATGTCTTTATTTCCCATGATTTGTCTGTGGTTGAACATATTGCTGATGAAGTGATGGTGATGTACCTCGGTCGTTGTGTGGAAAAAGGCAGTAAGGAGATGATTTTCAGTCATCCACGTCACCCCTATACACAGGCGTTATTATCAGCAACACCGAGGCTGAATCCTGAATTACGCCGTGAACGGATAAAATTGACCGGCGAATTACCCAGCCCAATGAATCCACCGCCCGGTTGTGCATTTGCCGCTCGTTGTCGCCGGGCACTTAGCGTTTGTACTCAGTTTCAGCCAACATTGAATCAATATGGTGATCAACTGATCGCCTGTTTTGCGGTCGATCAGGATGAAAATGTGACGGTGGAATAATTGCTTGGCAATTATACCCTATGGATTTCAAGATGAATCGCGGCGGCAAGGGAGTGAATCCCCGGGAGCATAGCAAACTATGTGACCGGGGTGAGCGAGTGCAGCCAATAAAGAGGCAACTTGAAAGATGACGGGTATATTCAATAAAACATCTTTGGTGATATTGGGTTAGCCGGTATCACCCTTTAAATATTTGCTTATATTTTTGGTAGCGACTTATCGCTACCAAAGACAATTATTTCAGAAAAATAACGACTTGGATAAGTGAAACAGGATCGCTAGCGATAAAATCAAGTATACTCAATTCCATTGATCACGTGTTATAACTGCGATATCCACAGGCATTGGTTTAAGTGAAAATGAAATTGCGCGTCAAACGTTCGTTAACTATTAAACAGATGGCCGCAGTGACCAGCGTCACGCTGGTGACCATTGCTATTTTTATTACGATTCAATTGTGTCATTTTATACAGCAACGTAAAGATGATTATATCAGCCAGCTTAATAATGCGGCAGTTCAGGTACAGGCACCTTTAACGGAAGCACTACTTAGTTCCGATCTCAGTAAAGCAAAAGAGTTGCTGATAGGGCTGCGCACTGTAGGTATTTTAGGACGTGCGGATGTGGTGTTACCGGAGGATATCCGGGTGATACGATTGAGCTTTGCTACCCATCGCCCAATCCCCGAACTGGCTAAACGTGTTTTTGGGATCCCTGTGGAAGTGAGTATTCCTCTTCATGTTTATGGTTCAGTATCGACGGATGCTAAATCGCTAGGGCATCTGATTTTGCAAGTGGATTCCAACCGAGTATATCGTTTTGTCATTAATACGTTGGCACTGATGCTGACAACTTATTTATTACTGGCCCTTATCCTTACGGTGTCGATAAGCTGGTGTATCAACCGGATTATTGTGCACCCATTACGTGACATTGCACGGGATCTTAATAACGATCAACCATCGGAGCCAATGGCTTGCCCTAAATACCATCAGGATGATGAACTGGGTATGTTGATCAGGGGATATAATCGTCAATTTGATAAGCATAAACCTCCGTCATCATGAAACCATTCATGGCGGTTTGAGGTCTAATCCTCTGTTATAAGCCTGACAGGATTTCGCCTGCTAAAATTCAGGTTTTTGCTTTTTCTACCGTTATTATTGGTCGAAGGGAACATATTCTGTCATCAATGGTTAAACCTTCGAAGGCTAAAACCAAGGATAGACATCTATAGGGGTTCACATGCAGGGTACGAAAATTCGTTATTTTATTGGTGGGATAATGCTGGCAGTTACGGGCCAGACGCAGGCAGAAGCCTTGCAGCCTGACCCTGCCTGGAAACAAGGTAAACTGGAAAACGGTTTTAACTGGCAAATTTTGCAGACGCCACAACGTCCTAACGACAGAATACAGTTGCGCTTGGTCGTGAAAACAGGGTCACTGGCGGAGAAAACCCAACAAACGGGTTATACCTGGTTGATTCCGAAAGTCGTGCTCTTTAGTAGCAAAAGCTTATCTTCCACCAAATTAGAGCAGTTATGGAACAGTGCTATTGATCCCAAATACCCACTGCCTCCAGCTATTGTTTCATATGATTTCACACTTTATAGCTTGAGCTTGCCACATAATCGGCCTGAACTACTAAAAGACGCGTTGAACTGGTTGGCTGATGCAGCGGGTAAAGCGGTATTTACATCTGAAACACTGCAACATGCCATGAAAATGGCTGATACATCCGTTGCAACCTACCCACCAGATATACAAGATCCCGTGTGGCGTAGGCGTTTGAAAGGTTCAACGCTGTTAGGGCACGATCCGGCACAAAACGCACCTCAACCTATTGATTTGGAGAAGCTTAAGCAGTTTTACCGGCAGTGGTATACCCCTGACATGATGACGTTATACGTTGCGGGACATGTAGATAGCCGTACTCTGCCGGAAAATATCAACCTAGCGTTTTCATCATTGAAAGGTAAACGCCATACTCCGGCCACTA
Source organism: Photorhabdus africana (assembly GCF_035181445.1). Lineage (NCBI taxonomy): Bacteria > Pseudomonadati > Pseudomonadota > Gammaproteobacteria > Enterobacterales > Morganellaceae > Photorhabdus > Photorhabdus africana. Next base: position 20,737 of record NZ_JAXBVE010000016.1, on the reverse strand, counting down.
TTGCAGCGTTGTCACCAATGAAACCGGAGACCATAGGGATTATCAGTGATAAAAAGAAAGAAGATACTTTATCCTTGATTTGGGATCTCAATTGGCAGCCGATTAATGATTCGCGTGTGCTTAATCAATATTGGATCAGTGATATTACCCGCGAGGCACTTTATCGCTATCTGCAACTTGGGTTGGAAAGAAAAAATGATAAGGCGTTGAAATTGGGGCTGGATTGTAAAGTCCAGTATCATCGTGCGAGTTGTGCCCTGAATCTCAACACGACAGCCGGTAATTTAAAACCCGCAATGGAGTATCTGGCGGCTGAATTGGTCACACTACGCGATAAAGGATTGCCGAAGGGACAATTTGATGAGCTATATGCGCAAAAACAAGCACAACTCAGCCAGTTGTTTGCCATGTATGCTCATACGAGCACGGATATTCTGATTAATCAGCGTCTTTTGTCCCAACAGAGCAATGTGGTGGATCTTGCTCCTGAGCAATATCAACGTTTGAGACAAGCATTTTTAGCTTCCTTGACCCCTGAAATGCTTAATCGTGAGTTGAAGCAGATCCTTTCACAAGAGGTTGCATTTATTCTGATTCAACCGAAAGGGGAAGCGGAGATGGATGTTGACCAGTTAAGAAACAGCTTTAATCAGATTATGTTGCTGACACCACATAAGGATAAAGTTGATATTCCGGCACAACCACCGACATCTAAGTCTGATGTAAAAGCCTCTTAAAGCAGCAAAAAGGGCGGACAATACCGCCCTTCATCATTGAAGGCTACTTTTTAGCCTCAGCTCTAAGTTCAGTCACATTCTTTCCGCCGATTCCCCAATTATCAGTATCGACTTCATCAATAATGACAAAAGTTGTCGCCGGATTTTTTCCTAATACATCGGCCAGTAACTGAGTAGCTCCTTCAATTAATTGCTTCTTTTGTTCTGCTGTAGCACCTTCACGGGTAATTCTGATATTAACAAACGGCATAAACAGCTCCTATTCATTGGGTTATTATTAGCAAATTGCTCTGCTTGGGCACATTTATTCGGTATTTTTATGATTATTATCCGCGGTGGCTATCCAGGCAGCGCAGAATAGCGTTAAGCGGGCAAAGAGGTAGAAAAATGTCATCAGACCGATAACAGATCCAAATGCGGCACCCGAAGGGGAATTGGCGAGGCGTGGTAACGTCATGGTCATAATATATTTGATCACTTCAAAGCCTATCGCTGCCATCAATGTTCCTTTCAATAGCGCTTTACGTTCTGGCTGGTGGCGAGGCAGCACCCAAAATAGCCATAGGAAAAGCAGATAATTAGCTGAAATAGAGATGGCTAATCCAATCAGGAACCAAGATGGACGCAGCCATTCAATGCCATCTAACCCTAACATCTTAACAATGGTTGCTTGGGCGGAGCCTGCGATAGAGGTCAGTGATAGCGTGATCACCAGCGCTAATAATAGTCCAATCAGAGAAATAGAATCACGAAAATATTTAAAATAGATTTTCTCGTTATCTTCCTGATTTCGCACCCAAATAGGGTGGAATTGAGCAAGAATGGCCTGACGTAAATTACTGACCCAATTCACACCGGAATACAGCGCAATTGCCAAACCGGTTAATCCCACAGTAGTACGTTGTTTAATTGCGGTATCGACACTATTTTTCAGCGTATTAGCGAGAGTCGGATCACTAATACTGTTGGCGATACCGTTAATCAGTTTTGCCAATAAATCAGGATTAGAGGCCAGAATAAACCCGGCAATGGCGAAAGAGAGCATCAGAATGGGAATAAGTGATAAGAAGGAAAAATACGTTATTGCGGCACCAAACTGATTACCCATCCGATCATTAAAACGCAGCGTTGCACGGATAAAGTGAGCGATAATAGGAATAGCGCGGATATAATTTCCTACTCTGACCGTCAGAGAAATCGTTTTTTTACTGTGATGAATGCCGTTCTCCAAAGGTGTTCTGGATAACCGTTTCGGTTGATGTTGGGTTGCTTCCTGTTTTTCTGCATAATACTTTGGCATGTATAGCCTCAAATAGTTACTTTGCTTGAATATGAGTAATCTCATCATGCAATATTTCTACGAGATGATTCCGTTGTCAAATCTAAGTCACTTGTCAAAGTGATATGCCACCAGCCTAACGAGGAGAGACTTTCCAGGCGATAGTCTTGGGTGAAATTTAATCTTCCATTTATTAATGTCATTGATATAATATTGACCAATGAAACAATAACTCAGGAGGTAATTAGTATGGCTATACCCGTTTATCTTTGGCTTCAAGACGATGGCGGTTCAGATATAAAAGGATCTGTAGACATAATGAATCGAGAAGGCAGCATTGAAGTGCTGGAATTTATGCACACTGTCGAGTTACCGACGGATGACATAACAGGGAAGATTACAGGGAAACGTGTTCATGGTGGATTTGCTTTTGAGAAAGCAATCGATTCATCATCACCTTATTTATATAAAGCATTAAGTACAGGTCAGACCTTAAAGAAGGCTGAATTTAGATTCTATAAAATAGATAATGCTGGTCAAGAAAAGGAGTACTTCAAAATCGTATTAGAAAACGTCAGAGTTTCTTCTATTGTTACATTTATGCACGATATTAAAAATGGCTTTTTTGAAAGGCATACTCATCATGAATATGTTGATTTGAGCTATGAAAAAATAACGTGGCATTATCTTGATGGGAATATTACATATTCAGATAGTTGGGCTGAGAGGGCATAAATATGTGGGTATTTAAGGTTAATTCAGGCAAGCTATATCATAATGGAACCTTCGTTGCTGAAGGATATTCTGGTGCTGTTGGATTTAAAAATAATACCGCTAATGAATGTGTCCCCTTTAAAGGGCCTTTGCCTCGTGGAAGTTACAAGATAGGCCCTCCACATTACAGTGTGAAAACGAAAGCTTACACTTTATCTTTAATACCGGATAGCAGTAATAGTATGTGTGGCAGGGATGCTTTTAAAATTCATGGCGATAATAGGAAACATCCTGGAACAGGCTCTGACGGTTGTATTGTTCTTAATTTATCCATCAGGAAACAAATATGGGTCAGTGGCGATCACGATTTAACGGTAGAATAATATTACTATCGGTAGTTGTATTATCATTTTCAATATCTGCTATTGCCGCAGGGCCTGATTGTTCAGATATAAATGGATGGGCAACTCAGCTTACTGCGAATAGTTTGAATGACTTTGGTATTGATAGAAATAATATCGATTTTGATAAAACGCAAACATCATTAATTCTTTCTGAGAAGTTAAATAAAAGTGAAATAGCTATTATTCTACAACGTGAAATAGCTAAGGCTGAAAGGAAAAAAGTACTGAATGATAAACATGAGTTTGATGATATTTATTTATCTCAGCCGATTTATAGGCAAATGTATCATGTAACATTTACCAACAAATCTAGGGATAAACTCAGTTTCATAACAACGACTTTAGCTTCAGATGATGAGTGTTCTATCGGTATAGAAAATATTTATCAAATTTCAAAGGAAATAAAGGCATATTGATGCTAGCTTTATTTAAAAGCCGCTTTCATTGTGGCGGCTTATTATCTAACAATTCAAAGTATAAAGCGTACTTGTATTGAGTTAATATCCCCTATTCATGCATAGTGAGTACTCTCTGATTAAACATTTTCATGATTAGGTATATTGATATGCTGATAATTATCAATAAAAGCACTTTTAATGAAAAATTATATATAATAATGCTGGATAAATATGAGATTGGTATCCACATTAATGTTGAAACAGCTATTAAGATAATTGAAATTAATACTTTACGTGAAGTTTTTATCTTTTCGTTAGAGTAATTAATATCCTCTGATTGATATCTGTTTATCAATATATTAAACTCTCTACTTATCTTAATAGACATACTTAATAGCATAATGACTAGCATTATTGCCATAGCGTAATCCACATATCTAAGCAATGGATTATTGAAATTAAACACGATCATAAAAATAATATATGCAGTGAATATATTTAAACAAATAGTTTCCTTTCTAAATATTCCTTTGATTCCAATTTGTGAATTATAGTATTTTTCAAGTTCTAAATTTCGCTTGAAAATTCTAAACATAATTATATTACCAAGTCGTTTATTAATTTTTTGATATTATGAAAAAGCATTAACATTGTCAATTGGAACTATTGAAATATTCAATATAGGTAGCAATAAAAAGATCCCTCATTTGAAGGATCTTTTATAAAAGAACAAATTAATCAGATTTACGATTAATTATTTCGCCATTAGTTGTACTAGTTTCGGTTTCATTACTATACGTTTTCACTAAAGGTATTTTGCCGGACAATACACCTTCTTGAACTGCTTTAACTATTCCGCTAACAGAATCAGGTAATGCAACGTTACCGCCTTTACTATTGTCATAGCGAGTAACAGATTGTTGTTCCACATTTTGGGTATTAAGAATGACATGGCCTTTCTCGCTACCAATCTGCCCGCCAATCAGATGAGTATTTCCTTTTACATCTAAATTAACCCCTTGATTGCCGGAAATAACCGATTGTTCACCGACATTTTCTCGATCTTTAATATCGACATTGCTTTTAAGTTTACCTGTAACCCCATTAATACCTTTAATATTATTAAGACTATTAAACGTAGAGGTTAATCTTTCCTGCCATCCTTTCGGTTGTGGTTCTTCGGTTGGGTTTTTAGATGGATCATCTTTCAATACCTCATCGTTCGACACATCGTCTTTAGACGAATCATCCTTAGCTGACTCGTCTTTAGGGATATCGTCACTTTTTACTTTGGATTCTTTGGTGTAATTCATGCCAGCATCAACACCGACATTTAACCCATGTTCAGTATCCTTACGGCTTTCAACTCGTAGATCACCACCAATACTGCCTTTTACCTGATCAGCTTCTATCCGTGCTCCAGCAACTGTCGTATCACCACCGCTGTTGATAACGACATTTTCACCTTTAATATGGCTATTACGTTGGGTTGTTGCTTGCAGGCGATCAATACCTACTTTGACTTCCCCACCAAAGCTCTGTTTTGCGGTGGTGGTTGTACTGTCATCTTCCGCTTTCTTGATCGAGCTTGCATTTCCGCCATTGCCTTTCAGGTTAAATTCCCAGCTATCGTTGTTAGTGCGATCCTGAGCAGATACCAGTTCAACATTGCCTTGTTTAGCGTTCAGGTCGATTTGTTTACCGGTCACTTGAGCACCTTGCAACGTCAAGTTATTACCTGCACTCAGATTGACACCTTGCTTACCGCCAATTTCACTGACCTGAGCTGTGGTACTGTTTTTGCTATCTGTGTTGTAACCCCCGCCAAGACCGATATGAACATTCTTGCCCTCTGGCGAATTTCCCCCTTTAGCCGATGCCTCACCGTTATAACCGGTTGCTGTTTTCGTTGTGCTATTGGTGGCATTATCAAAACGAATATCACCTTTAGCATCTATATTGGCTTTGCCTGAGCCGGCATTCAGAGAGGTACCTTGATACTCAGCATCCCTTTCGACGCGGATATGAATGTCATCCGCTGCGGTAATCCGGCTAGTGACTGCTGTGGTAGTCGCAGTATGGCTGCTTTGTGTGCCACCTTTGCCTTTACCATTCGCAGAAATATCTTCACCGGTGGTGGTATAAACACGTAGGTCAGCATTGCCGCTGGTTTCACTGTGGCTACTTTGGTGGTGGTTTTGTGCTGCTTCACTGATATGGTTACCGGCGGTTAATGTAACGTTACCTTTATCAGCCCGATATTGAGTGCCCTGATCATACAGTTCGCCATTGGTTTTAATGACGATATCGCTGGCTTGAACAGCGGTCACAACCGTTTCGGATTTTTTGTTCGCGGTTTGGATACTACTGCCGTTGGCGGCAATATCCGCGCCGAAATTAGGTGTGCCTTTTTTGGTTAAAGTGCCGTCCAGCGCAGATTTAGCCGGTTCTTTAACCACTTTCTCAATCGGGCGAGTAACAGCGCTATAATCTACGTTGACACCAATATCTGTACCAACTTGTAGTTTGTGATTGGTATTTGATTCCGTATTCGATACAGCCAGATTGCTGACTTTGCCTGCCTCAGCGGTATAGGTGCCATTGACTTCATGCTTCGTCCCTTCCTGAACCAATTCACCGTTAGCTTTAATCTTCAAATTACCTGCAATCTGAGAACCGGAAACAACAGCCGTCGTACTGGTATGATTACTGTTATTTCCTTCATAACTACCATGAATACCTGAACCGACTTTATCGATTCCTCCGGTAAGATAGGCACCAACGTACTTTTTACTCTGAGATTTCTCTTCGGATTTTTTATTATCCGCAGCTAACAGATGAACATTCGCACCGGTGATCTTAGCATCACCTGTGGTCGTCACCAGATTGGAACCACGTAGGGTGACATCTTTATCCGCATCGATAGTGATGCTACCGCCACTCAACGTGGAAGCTTGCTGTGTTACCGTCTGATTTTTTTGACTGTTACTGGTATGTTCAATACCTATTCCGGCACGATACTGCTTATCCCCCTTTGGTTGGAAGTGGTTTTGCGGCTCCAGAGAGGTGCTTTGTTTATCAACCTGTTTCCGTTCGCCATAAGAGAGCACCTTGATATTACCGGATGTGTTCAGGCTAAGCGCGCCGGTACTTTGCACCTGACTGCCAATGATATTGATATCTTCATCACCGAGTAATTTAAGATCCGCTTCAGAAACCAACTCGCTACCGTGAGATTTCTGTTGCTGGCTATTATTTCTTTTTGAACCGCTAGTGATGTTGAATACAGTGCCCGTTCGTTCATCAACTTTATGATTGATATGGCTGACCGCATTATCGATGGTTAATTCGCCACTATTAGCATTTACAAAAGCACCTTGGACCGCCTTCACTTTGCTGCCGGTAATGGCGATACCTTCATAGCCTGACAGCAATAAACGCCCATTGGCTGTCAATTCAGATGCATGGTTGGTTTCTTTCAACTCACTGTTATCTTTATTCCCGCCGCCGCCGATACCTCCCCAGTATTTTTTATCATCACGTACAGCCCGGCTATCAGCCGTTTTCTGAACATCGATTTGCAGTTGTTTACCGGCTTCTAATGTCAGATTTTGACCTGCATGGACTTTTGCCCCAAGAATTTCAGCACGAGTTCCTGCCTTAATATTAAGATGAGTTCCTGCTTGTAATTCACTGGCAATCAAACGCTCGGTCTGTTGACTCTCTTCCCAACTTCCGGTCTGCAATTTAGCCGTGTGATTTTTTTTGTAACCTGTTTCTGCGCTTCTTTCTGTCTCAGTCAGACCGGCAATTTGAACACCTTTTTTCGCTGTAACCGCTAGCTCGCCTTTAGCATCTATTTTGCTGCCAAAGATCTTAACGTCACCTTCCGTCGCATTTAAGCTCGCATTTCCTTTGGCATGGATATTGTTTCCTGCCTGATGCAGTTTTTCACTTTCCTGAGTTACCTCGTGGCGCCAGGAATAACTTCGTTGGTTATTAATATTTTTAGTGGATTGCTTTAATTGCTGCCCATCTAAAGTGAGATTAGCACCACTCAGATTCACATCATCACCTACGATATCCGTGGCTGTAATCCGGTGATTACTGTTGGCGACTAATGAAATATTTTTGCCTTCAAGCTTAGTACGAGCGAGTGACTGACTGCTTTTACTATCATTGGTATAAGAACCGCTGAAATAGCTTTGGTAATTATTGCTACCATCACGGCTATATGATGATTCGCTGACTTTACCTTTTACCTCAATATCATTACCCGAGAGATCAATATTTCCACCTCGTAGATGTGCTGCTTCTAAATTGAGATGACCGTGGGAATCAACAATAATCTCATCACTGGCAGTGAGCGAGCCTTGCAGATTAACGCCACTACCTTTTGCGGTATTGAGTAGACGGATACGCCCGGCTTGCATACTACCGAGATAATAGCTATCCAATACACTGGTTAACTCCTGCTGAGAATCAATGACTTCTCCTGTGGTGGAGATTTTATTTTCACCACTGATCGCATTAATCTCTTTTTGAGCGGTGACTGGGCCCCGGCTGTCAATTTTGGGTGCGATAAGATCAAGGATCGCATTGGCGATTAAACCATCCGATTTAATTTTCAGGCTATTCTGATTATTAAACGTACTGAAACCTTGCAAATTACCTTGTTCTATCAATGGATTACCCACAACCAGAGAAGCGCGGTTAGTATTGATAAAACCACATCCATTACAGGTGATACCGTTCGGGTTTGCCAGTACATAATCTGCTGCTATACCAAACACTTCCTGTTGACCTAATAACAGGGAAGGGTTCCTGCTGATAACTTCATTCAGAATCAGACTAGCCGCTTGACCATTCAAATTAGGGTTAGCGGCAAGCTGCCCCGCCAATTGTGATTGACCTTCCTCTAGCGCATTATTTAGGACGACGCCCATCTGGCCAACGTTGTAATCCAGATATTGGTTATGTGACAGCCCGGAAGAGGAGGGTGTCACGATATTTACAACCGTTGCTTTACCTTCGGCCGCGAAAATATCGGGATGGTGTGCTGGGTCGCCACCCCCAACGATTTCACTGGCAAAACTGGTAGAACAAGAGACAAGAATGATTGCCATAGAAGCGGCAAGCTTGCCGGTAGGGGATAACCTGAATTTTTTGTTTTTCATACATTAAGTCTCTATATATTTAGTTATATTGCTGTGTGTATAGCGTCGGGTACTGCTTAAAAACATCAAAAGGTGTAAGAAAAACGGACTAGCACCTGAATGGGTTCATCAGATGCTCGGCGATTAGAAAGTAACTTTCCTCGACTGGTTTCTAGATCGAATACCATGCTCTGGTATCTCAATGTGGCGCCAGAACTGATTCCGGCGCTGCTTTGCCAGCCTTGTGGGCTGCGATATCCTTGAACCCGGCCAATATCAATGCCGATACGCATTGATAATGTGCTGTTGGCGAGGGGAAACGTCCGGGACAGCGTATTTTGCAGATACCAGCCGTTATCCCCGGATAGCGTATTTTTGCTAAATCCCCGGACAGCATTCCGATCAGTGATATTCAGCCATTCGACGCCGGGCAGACCGTGCTGGTTGTATTGCCCATAAAACAGGTTATTGAGCTGATAAGGCGAGTTGAACAGCATAAAACGCTGATGCAGATTGACCATCAACTTGCCTTTGGTGAACTGCTTATCGAGATAAGCGGTTCCGGTTTGTGCTCCAAACCAAGGCAAACCCTGTTCAACACTCAGATTGAGCGTGATTAATCCGGTTGGAATGATATGTAAATGATGAACACCGAGTTCAAAGACACTCAATGTTTGGCTACTGACACCAATCTTGGCATTGTCGATGTAATTATTGTAATTCTTGTAAGTGAATTGCCCGCTGACACTATTAATCTGAGATTGATTACGATAGAAGGCAAAATCAGAACGCATGCCGATTTGCTGAGTATCACCATAAATCTTTATTGTTCTCATTTGTAAATGGGGGCGGCTAGCATATTGGGAATAACTACCAAACCCACTGAATGTTGCTGCGCCATAGGGCATTGAATAAAGCAGAGTATAGGCACGGCTATACCGGTTGGATGGGCTATCTAACGTACTACTGGCATTCAGACTGATGAAATCGGATAAACCAAATGGGCTGTCAAAACTGGCATTGGTGCGGACCCGCCATTTCCCAGTACTCTTTTGCCCATAATTATCAGTTTTGATATTCAATAACCAAGGCTTACTGCGCTGATTATGCAGCTTAATCACCGAACCACCATTCACTGTTCCTGGTAAAATATCCAGGGTAGTTTTATTGGACTGTAGCCGGTTAGCCTGATCTAAACCTTGATCGAACTGCGTGATATTGAGCGGTTGTTTTTCCAGACCGGGAAATAACATACTACTATTCACCCAGCGATCACCGCCTTCGATTTTTTCAACAAACCCTTCGATAACATTTAGCCCTAACTCTCCATCGGTATTAGGCGCAATAAACTGAACACGGGCGGTGATATAGCCTTTACTGATATAAAGATGAGTCAGTTCATGGCTGAGCCGATTGATATCATGACTACTGATACACGCCGGGGACAAAGCGCTGAGCGTACTTAAATCCCGAACAGAGAGCAGGGAGATCCCTTTAAGGTAAACACCGGTTAACGGCAGACATTGCTTAGATTCCGGCAAAACTGGCGCAGGAGTTGACTCAGGGACTGCATTAGCCTGCTGCTTTAGTTGCTGATATCGGCGTTGTTCTATCAGCTGGTTAATTTCCCTGGAACTATCTTGCAAAGTTCTTCTAGCCTCAGTCATTGGCAGATTATCATTTACCTCTGCCGGTGAGGCGATTATCTGAAAGGAAATACAACCTAATATGAGAATAGATATTCTTTTTATCATTAATTCACCGATAAGGATGATATTTTATTCCATAAAACATAAATATAGGGTGATAGCCTGATAGTAATGACATATACCCTATGGATTTCAAGAGGCAACTTGAAAGATAGCGGGTATACATATTGGCTAATTTATTCGTTATTAAAGCACACTATTGGTTATATCTTGCTCTGATTAACGAGTGGCGTTTCTTTTATATCTCGATTTTCTATTAGAAATTTTAATTAGTTGGTTATTCGGGTAATAATGAGTTAATTAGAGCCATGATTTTATTGCTTATTAATGAATTAACTTAAGTGGAATGAGTAACAGGAGGTATTTTTTTAAATAATAGTGTGGATTGTACCAGGAAGATTTTTAAAGAAAGGAAAGATTAATCTAAGAAAATAATAATAAGCTAAATTTTAATTCACGGTTATTTAGCTTGAGAGACGATAATGACAGATGTAATAGTTCCTGTAAGTTATTTTAGCTAAAGAAATAGATAATAGAAAGAATATCCGCTGAATTGATGGCAGAATAATTGTCGGAAGATTGTTGAATTGGTGGAGGGGAATGAAATTTACTTGGATGTTAGAAGATTTTCTTTATAAGGAAATAATATTATTATATAAATTAATGTTTGTTACAGATATTTAGGTAAAGTGGAAAATAAAAATACTGGAAAACTAATTTAATAATTTTCCAGTAGGAATTGCGATATTTAAATGATTAGCTATTAGTAAACTTCAATGTATGGATCAAAACCATAAAAGCCATAAAGTTTGTTTTTTCTATAGATAGCAAAACGCCATGTATACATTTCCCCATTTTCTTCGTCTGTTCGATAATTATTGACTGTTGACTGGAAGTATCTATCTTCAGCCAGAACAAAGTCTGGCACATACCATCCATTGGCGTATACATTAGGAGGTAATGCCGGGATGTTTTGACTTTTAACAAGGTATGATTCAGGTAGAGATATAAGATTAGATCCCTTGCGTTTAATGAATTCATACAACAAAATCGTATAATCAAAATTAACAGATATGCTTATAGCTCTCCATCTGATATTTGAATTAAGTGGGACCCTTATCGTATCGCCAGATAAAGCACTTTTGGGTGAGTAAGTATCTGAAATATGAGTTGCTATATATATAGGACTTTTGGTGTTTGTATTATCAAAATTGCCAGAACTACCAAGATTAACTGGACAATTTGGCTCTGGGTGTGTAGGTCGGGGATAATTATTGATAATATATTCTGCATCAACAATAAAAATAACATCAACTGCCGGACGGAATTCAGGACCAGGGCCAGATATGGTTTCATGGTTAAGATCACTTGCATCAATCATTATAATACCTCTTTTATGTTTAAGATTCATTTGTAAAATATTAAGCTGTTGTATTCACTCCCTGATTGTTCTAATAACTCCTTTGTATCTTAATAATTAACTATTAAACCTGAATTAGCCACTGGTATAAATCACAGTTTGTACAGGGAAATTACTTGTATATTTATCAGAGACTACTTTGAATCTAATTAACCTTATCTATTGGCCGATTTTTTTATAAAAATTTCAATATGATTTTTATGGCGATGTTATATTTTGTATATACTGTTTAGTTTGATTTCAAAAATCTTAATTCTATTGATATAGTTTCTTTTATAAATGGATCAGACATTATGATGCATTTTCTTCTGTATAGTTAAGTTATCCATTGATAGTATTATTAAGCTAAATTATCACCCAGTTATGTTTTTATTAGGAAATGTTAATCTTTAATGTGATAATTTCACAAGTGATTTTCATTAGAGAGGTTAATAATAGAAAGGATGTTGTTTAAATTGTGAATGGAATAATTGTAGGGAAATTATTGAATTGGTATTTGTTATGGGGATTAGGTAAATTAATGAAGTGAAAAAATAAACACTGGAAAACTATTTTGATAATTTTCCAGTGGAAATTGAAGTGTTTAAATATTTAGTTATTAGTAAACTATAATGTATGGGTCATATCTAAAAAATCCATAAAGTTCTTTTTTTCTATAGATGGCAAAGTCCCATGAATATTGTTCTCTATTTGTACCTGTCTCCCCTAAGTAACCATTAACTACTGACTGAAAGAATCTATCTTCAGCCTGAACAAAATCTGGCACATACCAACCATTAGCGTCTACACCAGGAGGCAATGCTGGAATTTCTTGATATTTAGAAACATATGACTTAGGTAGAGATACAAGGGTATCTCCAGATAATTTAAAGAAATTATATAACAAAACAGTATAGTCAAAATTAACAGATATACTTATAGCTCTCCATCTGATATTAGAATTGAGTGGGACTCTTATCGTATCGCCAGATAAAGCACTTTTGGGTGAGTAAGCATCTGAAATATGAGTTGCTATATATATAGGACTTTTAGTATTGTCATTATAATAATTACTAATACGGATTGGGTTTCTTGGCTCTCTGTTAGGATGGGGATACGTCTTCAGAATATTCTCTACATCAACAATAAAAATAACATCAGCTGCCGGACGGAATGCAGAGCCAGATATGGTTTCATGGTTAAGATCACTTGCATCAATCATGATAATTCCTCTTCTTATGTTTAAAATTCACTTGTAAGACATTGAACTGTTATATTCACTCCCTGATTATTTTAATAACTCCCTTGTGTTTTAATAATTAACCATTAAACCTGAATTAGCCACTGGTATAAATCACAGTTTGTAAAAGGAAATTACTTGTATATTTATCAGAGACTACTTTGAATATCATTAAACGTATCTATTGGCTGGTTGTTTTATAAAAACTTCAATATGATTTTTATGGTGATATTATATTTTGTATATACTGTTTAATTTTATTTAAAAAATATTATCTCTATTGATATAGTTTATTTTATCAATAGATTAGATATTATGATTTATCTTCTTCTGTATTGTTAAGCTAAATTATCACCCAGATATATTTGGATTAGGAAACGTTAATCTCTAATGTAATAATTTTATAAGTGATGTTCCTTAGAGAGGACAATAATATTAAATGATGTTGTTTAAATTGTGAATGAAGTAATTATCAGAAAATTGTTTAATTGGTAGAGGGGATGAAGATTACTTATGTGTTAGTGTTTGTTATAGATATTTAGGTAAGTTAATAAAGTGAAAAAAGTAAACACTGGAAAGCTGTTCTGATAATTTTCCAGTGGAAATTACAGTCTCGGAAATTACGGTATTTAAATGGTTAGCTATTAGTAAACTTCAATGTATGGGTCATATTTAAAAAATCCATAAAGTTCTTTTTTTCTATAGATAGCAAAGTCCCATGAATATTGCTCTCTATTTGTACCTGAATCTCCTAAATGACCATCAACTACTGACTGAAAGAATCTATCTTCAGTTTGAACAAAATCTGGCACATACCAACCATTAGCGTCTACACCAGGAGGCAATGCTGGAATTTCTTGATATTTAGAAACATATGACTTAGGTAGAGATACAAGGGTATCTCCAGATACTTTAAAGAAATTATATAACAAAACAGTATAGTCAAAATTAACAGATATACTTATAGCTCTCCATCTGATATTAGAATTAAGTGGGACCCTTATCGTATCGCCAGATAAAGCACTTTTGGATGAGTAAGTATCTGAAATATGAGTGGCTATATATATAGGACTTTTAGTATTGTCATTATGAAAATTCTGAATATAGGTTGGTTTTCTTGGATCTGATCTTTGAGGTTGGGGATACGTCTTCAGAATATCCTCCACATCAACAATAAAAATAACATCAGCTGCCGGACGGAATGCAGGGCCAGATATGGTTTTATGGTTGAGTTCACTTGCGTTAATCATGATAATACCTCTTCTTATGTTTAAAATTCATTTGTAAGACATTGAACTGTTGTATTCATTCCCTGATTATTTTAATAATTCTCTTGTGTTTTAATAATTAACCATTAAACCTGAATCAGCCACTGGTATAAATCATAGTTTATATAAGAAAATTACTTATATATTTATCAGAGTGTGTCTTTGATATAGCTAATATTTTAATTTAACTTGTTGTTTTAAATGCAAAACAAATTTATTCTAGATTAATATATTAAAATTTCATTTATATTTTTTGGGAAATAGCTTAATATTCTTTTTATTTACATAATTAGGTTTGCGTATAAGCTGTTTAGCTTTATTTTGAAAATTATGGCAATATATAATCATTTTCTTTATTACATGGAAATTTCTCTACTATAATAAATGCTAGGTTCAAATATCAATATTCTTAATTTTTAAGAGGGACTTGAATGAATATTTATCGACCATATGTCTTACCCTACAAATTTCATGAATTAGACGTAGATGCTTACTTTGTAGCTGAAATTTGTGAACTTATTGGTAGAATTTCAGGGTTTAGTTTGTTCTCTCTTGTATTAAAGGCTCGTTTTCCGGTATCTAACTGTGAGGTGCATTTTTTTGATAATTATCACGAATCTTGGAGAGCGCTTTATATAGAAAGAAAGTATTGGATGATTGATCCTGCTCTACATTTCCGGCCTGTACCGCCTATTTTTTCAAGAATATGGGACATAGATTTTTTTTCTGAATCTAATGGTAAAGAACTTTGGTATATGACGCAAAAACATGGATTTCGGTCTGGGATCACATTTGGACTTCCTGCATTTTCGGGAATTTATGGAGTATTCTCTGTTGCGGGAAAAGATGGATTGATTGATAACGATACAATGTATAAGTGTAGTGGGGAGATTCTAAAGGTATATATTAGAATAATAAGATATTTAACATCACATACAAAGTATTTACAGACATTCTACATAGATAAGATTTCATTTTCGCGTAGAGAATTAGAAGTGCTACGGTATACCGCAGACGGTATGATTTCCAGTGAGATTGCTTCAACTATTTGCGTAACTAAAAGTACCGTTGATTTTCATCTAATGAATATTGTTAAGAAACTTGGTTGTAGGAATAAATTTCAGGCAATCGCTAAAGCAACATTATTTGGTTATATATAATAGTATCAATTAGGAATTGTCATTTTTTTATAATTTTCGCTTTATAAAATAGCCTATATATTATTTATACAGCCATGCTGATAGTAGTTATAGATAATTATTTGAATGGATTAAGTAGAGGAATTTGAGAAAACATTTGAGATTTCATCATTGTTGGCTTTATTGTCCCTATTTTGAATAGAGGGCATGAATGATTTTATCTGACAAGATGGAAGTAATATTTTTTGAAACTGGAAAACACATTCAATCAATACTCTTTTTCTCGGGCAGAATTGTAATATTATAATTCTGCTTGTTCTTTGCTTAATGTTTGTATGGACTCAAGGCCCAATAAATGGCAAACGTCAAACTCTGCTTTAGGATGCTTATCGGAAGAGAGTAACTTCTCCAGATGATCTATGGTGTTAAATACCTTAGCGACACCCATCTGCCTGCACAGAAAAAATAGAGAATTACGTTCACGAAAAACTTTCAGTGGTAAAATATCAAATGAATTATTTAAAGGAATATGGAGTGGTTTATTTTTAGTGTAAGGATGTTGCACTTACTACGAGAAATCGCATTTTATTGTTATATGGGTTAGTGTTTGTTATAGATATTTAGGTAAATTTGATAAAGTAAAAAATAAAAATACTGGAAAACTATTTTGATAATTTTCCAGTAAAAAATGAAAATATACAAATGATTAGCTATTAGTTACTTCAACATATGGATCGTATCGATAATAACCCAGGAGCTTTTTACCGTCATAAGCGGCAAAGAACCATGTATATTGTTCTACTCCGGGTTTATGAGCTATTGCTTGGAAATAACTATCTTGAGATTCGACAAAAATTATCTTAGGTTCATCCTCATTCGCATTAATACCTGAAGGGACCATTGGAACTTTTTTGCCCATAGGGTTCTGTGACCATATTTGTGATGGGACAGAGATGACATCGTCTCCTATACTAAGCTTTTTGAATTTATACAATATAATCGTATAGTCGAAATTATTAGATACAGTTGTCGCCCTCCATCTAATATTCGCATTAATGGGAACCGTGACACGGGCACCAGATGAACTCGCCACTTTCAATCCAAGCTCTGGAGTATAATTAGCTATATATACATGCTGACGGATAACTGTTGGATCTTTAGGATCCAGAGAACTTTTAAGATTATTATTACGAAGATATTCAATAATTGAATCAACATCAATAACAAAGGTTACATCAGCTGTAATAGAATTCTTGGTTATAGCAATATCATCTTTACCCTGAATGACTTCACTCATCATAACACCTCTTTACATATTTAAACTATTTATTGGGAATCGAAAGGTTATTTTGCTTACTCATTATTATTCTAATAACTTTCTTTTTATATAATTAACTATTAAAGTTGAAACAGCTACTGGTATAAATCATAGTTTATACGGGAAAATTACTCATATATTTATTAGGTATTGCTTCATATAGCTCAATATGTTAGTTAATTTGTTGTTGTGAAAAATAAAACATAAAAACTTAAGATTAAAATATTAAATAATCACTTATATTGATTTAAAAATAGTTTAATGTTCTTCATATGGCTATAATATGTTTTTATATATATTATTTTTCCTGATTATTAAAATTTCAATCTTAATGATATAATTTCTTCTGTTTACCAATAATACATTGTGGTTTATCAAATCTTGCTTTTGTATAACAGTAAATAATTATTTTCTTTATTAAGTGTAAATTTTGCTACTATAATAAATATCAGGATTCACTATCAATATTCTTAATTTTCAAGAGGAAATTGAATGAATATTAATCGACCATATGCCTTACCCTATAATTTTCATAAATTAGATGTAGACCCCCATTTTGTAGCTGAAATTTGTGAGCTTATTGACAAAATTTCGGGATTTAGTTTGTTCTCCCTTGTATTAAAGGCGCGTTTTCCTATCTCTAATCGAGAAGTGTATTTCTTTAATAATTATCATGAATCTTGGAGAGCCCTTTATATAGAAAAAAAGTATTGGATGATTGATCCCGTTCTAAATTTCCGGCCTGTTCCACCTTCTTTTTCAAAAATATGGGACTTGGATTTTTTTTCCAAGTCTAATGGACAAGAGCTTTGGTATATGAATCAGAAATATGAATTTCGTTCTGGGATCACCTTTGGTCTTCCTGCATTTTCAGGAACTTACGGAATATTCTCTGTTGCGGGAAAAGATGGGCCTATTGATAATGAGACAATGTATAAATGTAGTGGAGAAATTTTAGGAGTATATATTAGGATAATAAAATACTTAACATCACACACAAAGTATTTACAATCGTTCTATATCGATAATACCTCATTTTCACATAGAGAATTAGAAGTATTAAGGTATACCGCAGATGGGATGACATCAATTGAAATTGCATCAACCATTTGTGTCACTAAAAGTACAGTTGATTTTCACCTAATGAATATCGTCAAGAAATTGGATTGTAAGAATAAATTCCAGGCAATAGCTAAAGCTGCATTACTTGGCTATATATAACTAATATCAATTTGTAATTATCAGATGATTATATTTTTTACCTTTGTACCTTTATTGGTAGCACTGTAAATAGGAGTTGGAGAGACTTTCCTGACAAGATGGTAATGATATCTATTTAAAATATAAAAGTAGCCTCAACCAAATGTACTTCTCCTTTGGCAGAATAGTAATACTACGGTTCTGCCAGTTCTTTGTTTAATATATGAATGAGTTAAAGGAGAGTAATGATTATTTGAGTTGCTTTTAGTGTTCCTACTAAACCAATAATCCTCTTCTAAAATATTTATCAATAGTGAACCATTTCACCAAATAATCCGTAGTGCTATTTATTAAATAGTGCCTAATAATATCCACTGTAGTCATTAACTTCTCTTCAAGTTTATTATTCATAATAAATATGGTGATCATTGATTTTAGGATTGGTTATCTTCTGATATCTATCTTTTTTAAAATCAGAGGAAGCGTATCAGATTAAAGATGCCATCGGTAAGCTCCAGTTAGCGCTGGCTTACCGTGGGTATTCGCCACGGTAGATCATAAATAAGGCTGGAAGATCTCGCAGGACCTTTCCGGCTCATATCACATATAATTAAAACCCCATAAAAGCATCATTTTCGAAATAAAAAATAAATGCCTTCAATAGATCATTAAGAGATGGATTGTCTAACTGGGCCTTAGTATTGGCTACTACTTCTTCAATTGCTCCTCCATCTAAAACTTCAATCCACCCGTTTTCTTTTACCTGTTTAGGTCAATAATCATCAGAATCAGGTGGAAAATCAGCACTACTCAGAGAAAAAACTCCTTCTGTTTCTAACGTCCAACTATTTTGATCTGGAGGTAAGCAAAACCACTCGCTGGAATTATTTTCTGGGGTCGATAATAGATCAGCAATAGAAACTAATTTCATAAACTACCTCATTATTTATAGTTCACCACATTTTCCACTACCTAACTTTTTAAATCCGCCTTCCTGATTTGGATGAAGGCTTTTCTGTACAGCGCCAGGCACTTGATGTTGAGATCTTGGAATAAGTTCTATCTTAGTTGGATTTTGAGCATTATGGTGCCATGAATGATTAGGCGGGCTAGTACGTTCAAATCCACTTTTTGGACCGTAAACGTCCGGTTATCTCACCTTGTTCTCCCCCTCGGGCCCGTGCACGCTATTGCTTCCTGATTTTCATTTGGAGACTGACACCATGAGCCGTAGCCGATATACCCCGGAGCAAAAACAACACCATGTGACCCAATGGCGCTGCTTCAGCAACAATGTGATTATATTCGCCAGCTGGAAGAGGCCCTGAAACAGGCGCAACGCTGGCGTTTTGGCGCGCACAGCGAAACCCTGCCTGCCGGTCCCAAACGCAGTCAGTTTGAGGAAGATGCCGATACCGATATCGCGGTGCTGGAAACCCAGCTGTCACGCCTGCATATCAAGGAGGACGCGCCCGTGTCTCATCCTAAACGTCAGCCTTTGCCGGCAACTTTACCCCGTGAAGATATCCGGCTGGCGCTGGAGACGGAGAGCTGCCCGGATTGCGGTCATGCCCTGCGCTTTTTGCGTGATGAAATCAGTGAGCGACTGGAATACCGTCCGGCCACGTTTATCGTCCGGCGCTATATCAGCCCGCAGTACAGCTGCGCGCGCTGTCAGTGTGTGCATGCTAAAGCCCAGCCCGCCCATCTTATTGAAAAGGGCCTTCCGGAGCCGGGGTTGCTGGCTCAGGTGGTGGTCGCTAAATATCGTGACCACCTGCCGCTCTACCGTCAGCAGCAAATCTATGCCCGCAGCGGCGTAACCCTGGCCCGCAGCACCCTGTCGGACTGGGTGGGGCAGGTGGCTGTGGCGTTGCAGCCGTTGGCCGATGCCCTGAAGCAGACACTGCTGACGTCCCCGGTGCTGCATGCCGATGAGACCCCGTTGCCGATACTGGCCCCGGGAAAAGGTCAGACCTAGCGCGCCTGCAGATAGTGTTCGACCAGCGATTTATGGCGGCCGCTGCCATCTTCCAGCATCCGCATGATACGCAGGACGGCCAGTTTTTCTTCGCTGCCTTTCGGTGCCCGGTTCAGGTCGTCCAGCAGGCCGTTCATTAAGGCCGGCAGAAAGCGCTGAGACAGCAGTTGCAGGTAGGTGTTTTCCACATACGGGCCGACCTTCGCGCCCTGATAAAGCCCCATATCCGCCAGCAGCCCTTTCTGATGGTAATCCCCGTAGGCCAGTGTGGCCTCACGCAGCGGATTGAGCAGGGGAAGCTGTAAATTCCCGAGACGGTCTTCGCCGGTGGGCGGCGGCACCGACAGGAAGATTTTGGCCTGCGTCAGGACCTCGTCACCGGCCCGGTAGTTCTTCTGATAGGCGGCGTGCCAGCCGGTCCACAGGGCCAGCACCACGGCGGTACCCACGGTGGAGAAGGTCAGCAGTGTGTGGCGGTGGCGGCTTAACCACCGGCGGTTTTCAGCCGCCAGATTCGGTTCGGCCAGCAGGACCTCGTCAAACAGCGCGTGGGTGAAGTAGGGCGCGGTGTCCGCCACCGGCCAGGTGGGAAAAGCCTGCGGCCCCAGGTGATACTGCACGGCGGCAGACTGGGTAAAAATGTCATCCATCTGGCCGATTTGTTTGGACGAGGTGAGATAAACCCCCCGCAGGCCCGGCTGTGCCGGGCCGCCGTTGTCGAGGAGCCCCTCCAGCAGCGGCACCAGATAGCTGTGCAGCCCCTGTATCTGGCGGGTGAAGCTGAACAGCGGACTG